>DATFIF010000063.1:0-2489 GCA_035270405.1 Paludibacteraceae bacterium
AAAGCATTGCTGAAAGTTCCTAAAATGGGTGCTAAATCATTTGAACAAAGTGCTGGATTTATGCGTGTTGACAATGCTAAAAATCCGTTGGATAATAGTGCCGTCCATCCCGAAAGTTATCCGATAGTTGAACAGATGGCCAAGGATTTGAACTGCACCGTGTCCGATATATTAACAGATGCCACCTTGCGCCAACAGATAAAATTAGAAAACTATGTAACTGCAACCGTTGGATTACCAACTTTAACCGATATTTTAAATGAATTAGGCAAGCCAGGACGTGATCCACGAACAGAAATTCAGGAATTTTCGTTCGATCCAACGATTAAAACAATTACGGATGTGAAAGCTGGTCAAATTTTGCCAGGCATTATTACCAATGTAACCAAATTTGGTGCATTTGTCGATATTGGCGTTCACGAAAATGGCTTAGTTCACATTTCTAATATGGCCGATCGTTTTGTGAGCGATCCTACAGAAATTGTCTCTTTACATCAACATGTGCAAGTTAAAGTCATTGAGGTCGATTTAGAACGTAAACGTATTCAATTGAGCATGAAGGGATTGAATTGATTTTAACAACGTATTTACTGTTTTCATTTTTCTCTTTTCCAAATTATCGCAAAAAATCACTACTTTTGCACACTACAAATTATTAGTTTAAATTACGATGAATAATACGTTAATTTCTCGTTTGGAAGGTTTGTCGGCTCGGTTTGAAGAGGTTTCTACCTTGATTACCGATCCCACCATTGTGTCTGATATGAAACGATTTGTGAAGCTCAATAAAGAGTATAGCGAATTGGATAAAATTATAACAAAACGCAATGAATATCAACGTTTTTTACGGAATTTAGCGGAAGCTAAAGAGATTCTTGATACTGAAAATGACCCAGAGATGCGTGAGATGGCCAAAGCTGAAATTGAGGCGATTGAACCTAAAATAGGACCGTTGGAAGAGCAGATAAAACTACTTTTGGTACCTGTTGATCCAGAAGATTCAAAAAATTGTATTGTCGAAATTCGAGGCGGAACTGGCGGTGATGAAGCAGCGATTTTCGCTGGCGATTTATTTCGTATGTACACTAAGTTTTGTGAAACAAAAGGATGGAAAGTGGTGGTTTCTCACTTTAATGAAGGAACGGCTGGCGGCTACAAGGAAATCGTATTTGCGGTTACTGGAGATGGTGTTTATGGCATTCTGAAATATGAATCGGGCGTGCATCGCGTACAACGAGTGCCAAATACAGAAACCCAAGGACGCGTGCATACTTCAGCGGCTTCGGTGGCAGTTTTACCCGAGGCGCAAGAGTTTGATGTGGAAATAAACGAGGGCGAAATAAAATGGGATACGTTCCGTTCCGGTGGAGCTGGCGGACAAAATGTGAATAAAGTGGAGTCGGGTGTGCGTTTACGTTATATGTGGAAAAATCCAACTACAGCTTTGCAAGAGGAGATTTTGATTGAGTGTACAGAAACACGCGACCAACCTAAAAATAAAGAGCGCGCATTGACTCGTTTGCGTACTTTTATCTATGATAAAGAGCATCAAAAATACGTAGATGATATTGCTTTAAAACGTAAAACGATGGTTTCAACTGGCGACCGTTCGGCTAAAATTCGTACCTATAATTATCCACAAGGACGAATTACTGATCACCGCATCAATTATACGGTTTACAATTTATCGGCTTACATGGATGGTGATATTGAAGAGTGTATCAACCACTTGATTGTTGCCGAAAATGCAGAACGTTTGAAGGAAAGTAATCTATAAGTTCAATGAAACGATTTATTTTATTTATCTTTTTTCCTGAAGCAGGTTTTCGCAAAGAAGTACAAGCTAAAAAAATAACACGCGGTAAAATTATCTATGCTGCCGTGATTAATTTTGTGTTTCCGTTACTTTTTTTGGCGTTCGGATTAATTATCCACGCTAATCAACCACTGAAAGAGCGTATCCAAGCGTTACAAGATACTGAAATTTCAGAAAAATTCGATGATTATGGACGATATGCGCCCATTCCGTTCATCTTTTTACTCGATCGTGTTGGAATGGCTGCACGTACGCCTTTTGTGGTTCGTGCTTTAACATTTACTACAGCTTATATTATTGGTGATGCCGTGATTCATCGTACTAAGAAATTTACAAAGGTGACTCGTCCTAAAGCCGAATATGGAGATACGTCGTTTCCTTCTCAGCACACCAATCAGGCTTTTTTAGCCTCTATGGCTTTGCATCACGAGTATATCGGCAGTAAAGGCGGCGGTGCGGTTAGTGCGGCTGGTATGTTGTGTGCCGGAGGCGTTGGTTATCTGCGTTACGCACGCGACAAACATTGGAGTAGCGATGTCCTCGTTGGCGCAGCCGTAGGCATGATGGCTGTGAATGTTGTCTATCTATTTTTGTATGGTTTAATTTCACTTTTTGTTCAAAAAAGTTGGAACTTTATTCGGTCAAAACTTAAACGCTAAATGATTGAAAAAAA
>DATFIF010000064.1:0-6896 GCA_035270405.1 Paludibacteraceae bacterium
CCGTTGTAAAAGTCTCCGTTGATAATCTGTCGATTGTTCTTTTGTTTTACTCATAAAAGAACTTTATTAACAATAATAAGATATTATATATTCCCCTAAAACCACATTTTTCCCCGCCTGAAATTGTTCTGAAGGAATGGCAGAAGTACGTGTCAAACACTGAAACAAAGCCAGAAAAACCAAGTAGAATATTGGTTATCAACGTCAAATCCGAGTTATTATTGTTTAGTAAGAGACGTTTGAATTCTTTACATATTATCAACTTTTTATAAAAATATCCGCCACAAAGCCACTTATCATGGATGACGCATTGAAAAAATGTCAAAAAACGGTAATCTTTGCACGTTTCTCACGTGATTTTAGTACTTTTGGCATCGAGAAACAACCACGCTGCACATAGAAAACAACTCCTTGTTTTTCACTGAATTAAAAAAATACGGATTCCAGAATAATACGCTATATGATACGTAAATTTGATTTTTTGATTGTCGGTAGCGGCATCGCAGGCATGAGCTTTGCGCTTAAAGTCGCTGACAAAGGTAAAGTTGCTATTCTTTGTAAAACAACTCTGTTCGAGGCTAATACCGCCCTTGCCCAAGGTGGAATTTCATCAGTGACAAATCTGTTAGTCGATAATTACGAGAAGCACATTCAAGATACACTCATTGCTGGGGATGGTATTTGCAACCTGAAAGCGGTAGAGAAAGTTGTAAAAAATGCACCTACACAAATTCAGCAACTACTAAATTGGGGCGTCGATTTCGACAAAAAATCAGACGGACAATTTGACTTACACAAAGAAGGCGGACACTCAGAATCTCGCATTCTTCATCACAAAGACTCCACTGGAGCTGAAATTCAAGAGAGTTTAATCGAACGCATCCAATCTCATCCGAACATAACCATATTTGAACATCATTTTGCGATCGACCTTCTTACACAGCACCATTTAGGTAAAATCGTAACGCGACACACGCCAGATATCGAATGTTACGGCATTTATGCGCTCAATACACGGACCCAAAATATTCATACGTTTCTTGGTAAAATAACCATGCTTGCTACTGGCGGCATTGGCAATGTTTATACCACAACTACCAATCCTCAAGTGGCAACGGGCGATGGAATTGCTATGGTGCATCGGGCACGTGGCGTCATACGCGATATGGAATTTGTTCAATTTCACCCAACAGCTTTTTTTCGTCTGGGCGTTCATCCTTCTTTTTTAATTACGGAAGCTATGCGTGGTTACGGTGCCGTATTGCGAACAAAAAAAGGAGACGAATTTATGCACAAATACGACAAACGGGGCTCGTTAGCACCACGCGATATTGTAGCACGAGCCATAGATAACGAAATGAAAGTAGCTGGTACAGACCATGTTTACTTAGACATTACACAGAAATCAGCCGAAGAGACCAAAACGCATTTCCCAATGATTTATGAAAAATGTTTGTCATACGGCGTAGACATCACAAAAGAGTATATTCCTGTTGCACCTGCCGCTCATTATCTCTGTGGTGGAGTTGTAGTGAATGAGAACGGAGAGACGAGTATTCAACGGCTGTATGCAGCGGGAGAATGTTCGTGTACTGGTTTGCATGGCGCCAACCGACTCGCATCTAATTCGTTGATTGAAGCGATTGTGTACGCAGATTCTGCAGCCAAACACGCTATAGAACAAATGAGTAAACGTAGTTATCAAGAAAACATTCCGAAATGGGACGACGAAGGCACTTCTCTCCCAGAAGAGATGATATTGATAACGCAAAGTTTTAAGGAAGTACAACAAATTATGACCTCTTATGTAGGTATTGTACGGTCAAATCTTCGATTAAAAAGAGCCATGAACCGTTTGGAAATTCTGTTCAGAGAAACTGAAAGTTTATTTGACCGATCGGTGGTTTCGCGCGATATTTGCGAGTTACGAAACTGTATCAGTGTTGCCTACCTCATCATCAAACAAGCTACAGCTCGTAAAGAAAGTCGCGGATTGCACTACACCATAGATTATCCGCAGAAAAACGATTAAAAATAGACCTGCAGTTCTAGTATTTTTTGCTATCTTTGCGCTGCAAATTTCAAGATAGTTATCATCTAAAAGACATATAATGAAACGATTCAAATTGTTCAACAACATCGTAGGCTGGTTAGCATTTGCCATCGCTGCGGTGACTTATTTACTCACCATAGAACCAACAGCAAGTTTTTGGGATTGTGGTGAATTTATCGCATCAGCTTTCAAATTAGAGGTTGGACACCCACCGGGAGCGCCTTTTTTCATGATGGTGGCACGTCTATTTACGCTCTTTGCGTCTGATGTAACGCAAGTGGCAGCGATGGTTAACTCCTTGTCGGCTCTATCGAGTGCGTTCACTATTTTGTTCCTTTTTTGGACCATCACGCATTTAGCACGTAAAATTTTAATCAAAAACGAAGAAAAAATCTCTGCTACTAAAACGATTGCCATCTTAGGAGCAGGACTTGTAGGAGCGCTCGCTTATGCCTTCTCCGATACGTTTTGGTTTTCAGCGGTTGAAGGTGAAGTTTATGCCTTTTCATCACTGTTTACAGCGGTGGTATTTTGGGTAATTCTCAAATGGGAAGATGCAGCAGAAGATACACATTCAGACCGCTGGATTATTCTCATCGCTTATCTAATGGGGCTAAGCATTGGTGTTCACTTACTTAACTTACTAGCTATTCCAGCCATTGTGTTGGTCTATTATTTCAAAAAATACCAACCAACGACCAAAGGAGTTATTCTAGCTGTTGCTCTATCTGGTGCTATTTTAGTTGCTGTGCTTTATGGTTTAATTCCTGGCTTTGTAAAAGTTGCTAGTTGGTTTGAATTATTGTTTGTTAATCAACTTGGAATGGCATTTAATACGGGATTGATAATTTACCTTATTGTTGTGACAGCAGCCTTAATTTGGGCTATCTACGAAACACAAGTAGGCAAGAATACCGTTCGCACAAAAATAGCATTTTTAGTAGCCTTGACACTACTCGGCATTCCATTTATAGGCAGCAGTATCTATTTAGGATTGATTCTGATAGCAGGCGCTTCGCTATTTTTCTTTTTATATAAAGAAGAAATCAGTCGTAGATGGCTAAACACCATTGTTTTATCTGCCACCATGATGCTCGTTGGATACGGCTCGTATGGCATGATTGTTATTCGTTCAGCGGCAAATACGCCGATGGATCAAAACTCTCCAGAAGATGTTTTTTCATTGCAATATTACCTCAATCGCGAACAATATGGCGATCGTCCGTTATTCTACGGTGCTGTTTATTCAGCTCCAGAAAAACTAAAAATTGTTGGCAATAACTGTATTCCAATTGAAAAAGAGGGTTCTCCTGTTTGGATTCGTAAAGAAAAAACAGATGAGGGAGAAAAAGATTCATACACCATTTCGGGCTATAAACACCGTGGATACGAAATGGATGATCGTTTTATGATGCTTTTCCCACGTATGTATAGCACGAATAGCGACCATATCAATGCTTATAAAAGTTGGGCGAATGTCAAAGGGAATCGCATCAAAGTTGATCGTTGTGGTACTATTGAACCAATCACTTGCCCAACATTTGGCGAAAACCTCACCTTTTTCTTTAAATATCAGCTAAATTTTATGTATTGGCGTTATTTCATGTGGAATTTTAGCGGTCGTCAAAATGATATTCAAAGTCATGGCGAAATTGATCACGGAAATTGGATAACTGGTTTTAGTTTTATCGATAAGGCGATGCTTGGCGACCAAACCACTGCACCTGACAGTATGAAACAGAATAAAGCGAACAACCGTTATTTCCTACTACCATTTTTACTTGGAATTTTAGGTATCATGTGGCAGTTGGGCAATGGCAAAAAAGGTGCTCAGAATTTTTGGATTACATTTACGTTGTTCTTCATGACAGGTATTGCCATTGTGCTCTATTTAAATCAAACGCCGTATCAGCCACGCGAACGTGATTATGCTTATGCTGGATCTTTTTACGCCTTCTCCATTTGGATAGGTTTAGGCGTGTTGGCTATCATACAAGGGCTTAAAAAAATCATGCCAAAACAAATAGCAACCTTGTTAGCGGTACTCTTAGGTTTAAGCGTTCCCGCACTCATGGCAGCTCAAAACTGGGATGATCACGACCGAAGTAATCGTACTACAGCACGTGATTTTGGTGCCAATTATTTGAATAGTTGTGCTCCAAATTCCATTTACTTTTGCAATGGCGACAATGACACATTCCCGATTTGGTACAATCAAGAAGTAGAAGGTACACGCACCGACGTACGCGCCTGTAATTTGAGTTATCTGTCAACTGATTGGTACATCGACCAGATGAAACGCGAAGCATACGAGTCGGCACCACTTCCAATTTCATGGGATCGTAAAGATTATGTCACTGGGAATTTGGATATTTCACGCGTCATAGACCATCCAAATTTTGGAGGAACCATGCCTTTAGCGACGGCTTTAGAACTCATGCGTCATACAGATTTTATCGAAGAAGGCATTGGAACTCTGTTTGCTAGTACAGTAACTGTACCTGTAAACAAAGAACAAGTGCTTAAAACAGGTACTGTAAAGGCTAAAGATGCTGAACAAATTGTAGATGAGCTCAGTATTAAGCTTGGTCGTTCGGTTCAAAAATCCGATTTAATGGTGCTTGAGATGATTAATAGTAACAAGTGGGAAAGACCTATGTATTTTGCCGTTACTGTGGGAGAACAATTCTATCCAAATGTGAAACAATATTTGCAATTGGAAGGGCTTGCTTATCGTTTAGTTCCTATCAAAAGCGATGGTGAACGTGTGAATACCGAAGCGATGTACGAAAATATGATGCACAAATTCAAATTTGGAGGTATTGAAAATCCAAATGTCTATCTAGACGAAAACAACCTACGCATGTGTCGCACATTCCGTTTGATGTTCTCAGAACTGATTGGCGCACTCATTGCCGAAGGACAAACTGATAAAGCACTGGAGGTTTTGGATTATTCGCTGAAAGTAATTCCTGGGGAAACTGTTCCGCATGATTACACCTCTATGTTATTAGCAAATTACTACTATGAACTAGGCAAAAATGAACAAGCTGATGCCTTAGTGACTATTATTGCCACACAAATTTACCAACGTTTAGATTGGATTGTAAGTTTGCCAAGCGACAAACGCTCAAATGTATCTAGAGAAATGAGTGCACAACAAAATGTAGCGATGCTCCAAAACGTGTACTACAACTGCGCTGAAGCAAAAAGTGCATTGACAGAATCTTTACGTACAAATTTTGAAAAATACTATCAATTAGTGCCTACACGTCAATAATGCAATAAAGCCTCTTCTAGAAGAGGCTTTATTAATTTTAACCAACTACGCGAATTAGATATGCTCATTGAACAACCTCCACAATTTCTGCGTCTTATTTGGAAAGGGGTATGGCGGAAAAAAAAACCTAATAAAAAAGTGGTGTATCTCACATTTGATGATGGTCCATCGCCTATTACCACACCCAAACTTCTCGATGTACTCGACGAATATGGTGTAAAAGCCGTTTTTTTCTGTGTGGGAGAAAATGTACAGAAATATCCTGACTTATTTGCAGATATCAAACAGAGAGGACATCAAGTAGGGAATCACACGATGCACCATTTGAAAGGATTTTGTACCAATAACGACACCTACATTCAAGATGTCGCTACTGCCAATAAACTTATTCATAGCCATTTAATGCGTCCTCCATACGGTCGTATCAAACCAAAACAACTACGAAAACTTAGTAAAGAGTACGAGATTATTATGTGGGATGTCATCACGCGAGATTACAATGAAAAACTCACGCCTGAAAAAGTCTTCTCGATTGTGAAAAAGTACACTCGTAATGGCTCCATCATCGTATTTCACGATTCGGAAAAATCTGCCAAAAATATGTTTGGAGCACTCCCTTTATCCATAGAATTTTTGAAGAAAAACAGATACGAATTCGAGTTATTATAACATCACTCAACGTACTACTTTTAAGTAATTCGTTCCTGATTTGACTACGAAAATCTGACCTCGAGGTAAAGAGATGTGTTGACTTGAAGTGTTCGGCGCAACAAGTTGCCACAACTGCCCTTGCGCATTGTAAATATAGATGTATTCAGAAGCGGTCACAACTAATCCTGACTGATTATAAGTAATGCCCTCAATTTCAGAGGCAACTTCTTTGTGAGTTTTTACATCAATAGCATTCGATAATTCTGTAACATACTCTGGATCATCTACATTCACAGAGTTCGTGGCTGATACTTGATATCTATAATCCGTTAAAGCCCTCAAATCCGTCACACGGTAGAATGTATCTAATACACAGATAGTGGTTTGATTTCTGGTTTCAAAATGGCGACCAAAATTTTTGTCGTGAGCATCGCCATCGGCATCACTAGTAACTGATAGATAATAAGCTGTTGCGCCTTTTACGGTCTGCCAACGAGCCACAAAAGAGCCTGAAGTAACTTCTGTTGCCGGTAAAGCTACAGGAGCAAACAGATCGTAAGGAGAAGCATAGCCAATTAAATCAATATCGGTAGTATACTCATGATTTGTAATATTCACGTTATCGGAGTGTCCGTATTCATCGGACATCAGAGTTGGAAAATACCGAATATCGATACGTTTCACAATAGCAGATTTTCCGGTTTGCGGCATAAAAATCAATTTGTCTGAACTCCACTCCGTATCTTTAGTACGCATCTGAAAATAGTCTCCCATTTCAAAATCCACCTCCAAATTTTCATCTACTGACGTACTTGCTACTACAATAGATTGCACCGGAGATGGTATAGATTGCTCCGTTTCAAAAACTAAACGAACCTTGCTTACCGCTACATCAGGAATATCATCATCATC
>DATFIF010000065.1:0-18546 GCA_035270405.1 Paludibacteraceae bacterium
GCAATATCAAGTGATTATTGTAAAGGAAGCGCAACACATCAAAAATTTCGATGATTTACAATTTTATCTTCAAAATCCGTTAACATCAACTTTGTTAGTTTTTTGTCATAAATATGGCAAGTTAGACGGACGTAAAAAATCTACTCAAGAGATTGAAAAAAAAGGGCTTCTGTTTGAATCCAAAAAACTATTTGACAATCAAGTTTCTGGTTGGATTGAATCGTATGTAAAATCAATGAACGTTGCGATAGATGCAAAAGCATCGACTATGTTAGCTGAATATCTTGGAAATGATTTGACACGCATTGTGCACGAAGTTGAAAAACTACTGATTACTAAACCGAAAGAACAAACTTCCATTACGCCTGAATTGATTGAACGTAACATTGGTATCAGCAAAGATTATAACAACTTTGAGTTAGTCAATGCTTTAACTCAAAAAGAGATTTTAAAGTCGAATCGTATCGTTGAATATTTTGGAAAAAACAACAAAAATAATCCGCTCATAGTTACGATAACAGTACTTTTTAATTTTTTCTCTAATCTGTTACTCTATCACTCGTTGAAAGATAAAAGTCAAATGAATGTAGCCAGCGAATTGAAAATTAATCCCTATTTTGTAAAGGATTTTCAACAGGCAGCGACAGGTTACAATTCAGCCAAAGTAATTCAAATTATTAGTGATATTCGAAAAACAGATGTTCAAAGTAAAGGTTTTGGTAATAGTTCCATATCGGATTACGACTTATTGAAAGAGTTGGTTTTTAAAATTCTACATTAATTTTATATAAGCCTATTTATGGAAATAGTTTTTACAACACAACTGCCATTGAATGGTTTTTCAACGCTTCATGCGCATCATCTCGTTATGTCTGAGACTGCTAAATTTGCTCGTGCAGAATTAGAGCGTTTACTTGTTAATGCCGATGTGCTTGTATCTACCTTTGATTATACCATCGATAAAGCATTGATAGAAAAAGCACCACAGTTAAAAATGATAGCTAATTTTGGTGTAGGTTTTAATAATATTGACGTAGAAAGTGCTTCTGAACGCCAGATAATCGTGACAAATACACCTGACCCAGTGGTTGAACCAACCGCAGAACAGACGTTTACTTTGATGTTGGCTATTGCACATCGTACCGCAGAACTCGATCGTAAAATGCGACAAACTGACGACGTAAAAATTGGGGTAATGAATAACTTGGGAATTTCTGTTGATGGAAAAACCTTGGGAATTATTGGTATGGGAAGAATCGGACAATCCGTGGCAAAACGCGCTAAGGCCTTTGGGATGAAAATTATTTATCACAATCGCCGACAATTGGATGCACATACCGAAAAAATGTGCGAAGCCACTTACGTAACTTTCGATGAATTGTTAGCACAATCTGATTTTATTTCGCTTCATGTGCCTTATCATTCAGAATCGCATCATTTAATTGACGAAGCAGCTTTTAAAAAGATGAAAACCGGTGCAACTATTATTAATACCTCTCGTGGTGCTGTGATTGACGAGAAAGCGTTGATTAAACAGTTGAAAATCGGCAAGCTTTGGGGAGCAGCCCTTGATGTTTTTGAAAATGAACCACTTATTTCACCTGAATTATTTACTTTGGATAATGTGGTGATGTCGCCTCATACTGGTACGGGCACTATTGACGGACGCTTGGCCATGTGTGAATGTGTTGCAACTAATATTCTAAATTTTGAAACCGGATTATTAGAAAAGCTCAATTGGGTCAATAAATTCTAATTCATCTATATCCCATATAAAAAGCCGGAAATTCTACAGAAATTCCGGCTTTTATCTTTTCGATGTGCCTTGTTAAGCTATTAAAAATCCTATAAGCACCAAAGATAGTGTTCCTACTATAACCACAAGCGTAAAAACTCCCATAAATTTCCAATAAGATTTCATACGGTTAATAGCAAGTTCCATCAGTTCTAAATTATCTTCAGCCACTGCTTTTTTTGTGTTTTGCCCAAACTGTAACAAATACATGGTAGGAATAATTAATAACAAGCCAAGGAGTATATACATTACACCTGCAGGAGCAAGCATCTCTTTGTCTAATCCTATTTGTTGATTATCAATAAAAAAGCTAGACACTAACAGCACAATTCCCACCACCAGTAAGATGGCGACACTAAAAATCGAGATAATGGCATAGATACGAGACCATTTTGCGGTAATCAGTAGATCTTTTTTACAATTCTCTGTAACGACTAGTTTATTTGCTTCCATAACTTAACTGTTTTAAATTAAAAATTGTATTCTCTGTATTCTAAAAATTTACCAAATGTAATTATTTTTTTTGAATAAAAAAATAGAGCAGAAAAAAACTGCTCTATTTTTAATTTAACGATTACTCAAAACTTTGTGAGAGCAATCGTTTATAGCTCTTATAACGCCATTTTGCATTATCTTCAGCAGCTTGGAACAATTCTCCTGCTTCATCAGGATATTGTTTCATCAGAGAAGAGAAACGCACTTCACTTTTCAAGAAATCTTGGAATTTTTCCCAATTTGGTTCTTTGCTATCGAGTATAAATGGATGTTGACCCGCAGCTTCCAATGATGGATTGTAACGCCATAGTTGCCAATAACCACATTCAACAGCTTGTGCTTCTTGAGCTTGCGCTTTTCCCATTCCGGCTTTCAAGCCGTGGCTAATACAAGGTGAATAAGCAATAATCAACGATGGTCCAGGATAAGCCTCTGCTTCACGGAAAACTTTCAAACATTGTGCTTGGTCAGCTCCCATCGCAATTTGAGCCACATAAACATAACCATACGTTACGGCCATCATACCCAAATCTTTTTTTCGTACGCGTTTACCAGAAGCCGCAAATTTAGCAATGGCTCCTAATGGCGTTGATTTAGAAGATTGTCCGCCAGTATTGGAATAAACTTCGGTATCAAGTACCAAAATATTCAAATCTTTACCAGATGCAATAACGTGATCCAGACCACCATAACCAATGTCATATGAAGCGCCGTCACCACCAATAATCCATTGTGAACGTTTTGGTAAATAATGACTTAATTCACTAATTTGTTTACAAAAATCGCAATCACACGTTTTTACAGCAGGTGTTATTTGTTCAGCTAACTCTTTAGATTTGGTAGCGTCATTACGGTGTTCAATCCACTCTGTAAATAGTGCTTTTAAATCGTCAGAACAACAGGTGCAATCTTGTGCATTTTGCATCAAGTTTACTAAACGGTCACGCATTTTGTCGTTAGCAAGAGTCATACCCATACCAAATTCACAAAAATCTTCGAATAAAGAGTTTGCCCAAGCTGGACCTTGACCTTTATCGTTTGTTGTATATGGTGTTGCTGGAACCGAGCCTGAATAGATAGACGAACAACCAGTGGCGTTAGCTACCATTTCTCTATCTCCAAATAGTTGAGTGACTAGTTTCACATACGGAGTTTCACCACAACCAGAACAAGCGCCAGAGAATTCAAATAAAGGGGTGGCAAATTGAGAGTTTTTGACATTAGCTTTGACATCTACTAAATGTTGTTTACTCTTAACTTCCTCAGCACAATAAGTCCAGTTATCAACCTGATTTAATTGACTTTCAAGCGGTTTCATGGTTAATGCTTTGCCACCTTTCTTTGGATTTCCAGGACAAACATCAGCACAGTTACCACAACCTAAACAATCAAGAACGTCGACTTGAATACGGAATGTCATACCGTCGAATGCTTTGCCCACAGCTTTTAAGGTATCAAAATTAATACCTTTTTGTTCTGCTTCGTCTAATACAAACGGACGAATAGAAGCGTGAGGACAAACGTAAGCACATTTATTACATTGTATACAGTTTTCAGGATCCCATTCTGGAACAAATGCAGCCACTCCACGTTTTTCATATTTGGAAGTTCCTTGTTGCCAAGTTCCATCTTCAATGCCTTTAAATGCTGATACTGGTAACAAATCGCCATCTTGAGCATTGATAGGATGCACTACTTCCATGATAAAAGCAGGATGATCTTTTTCTGAAACAGCATCATTTGGTAACGATGCCCAAGCTGAATCTACAGTTAATTTTTCGTATTCACCACCGCGATCTACGGCAGCATTATTTTTCTTAACAATCTCTTCTCCTTTGTGTCCATAAGATTTTTGGATGAATTTCTTCATCTGTTCCACAGCCAAATCAACAGGAATAACTTCTGTAATACGGAAGAATGCAGATTGTAAAATGGTATTGGTACGATTACCTAAGCCAATTTCTTGTGCAATTTTAGTAGCATTAATATAATAAACCGTTATATTTTTCTTTGCAAAGTAGCGTTTTACCTTATTTGGTAAATGCTTAGCCAACTCATCGCCTGTCCAAATAGTATTTAAAAGGAAGGTGCCATTCTCGCGTAAACCTCGCGTAACGTCGTACATGTTGAGATATGCTTGCACGTGACACGCTACAAAATTAGGTGTATTTACTAAATAAGTACTCCGAATTGGTTCATTACCAAAACGTAAATGTGAGCAGGTAAAACCTCCTGATTTTTTAGAGTCGTAAGAAAAATAGGCTTGACAATATTTGGTGGTATTGTCACCAATGATTTTAATGGAGTTTTTATTTGCTCCAACTGTTCCATCAGCGCCTAAGCCGTAAAATTTAGCTTCGTACATGCTTTCGCCACCCAATGCAATTTCCTCTTTGTAAGGAAGAGATGTGAATGTTATATCATCTTCAATACCTATTGTAAAACCATTTTTGGGCATTGCCAACTCTAAATTTTCGTAGACGGACAATATTTGAGCTGGCGTCGTGTCTTTAGAACCTAAGCCATAACGACCACCCACCACCAATGGCGCATCTTTTTGACCATAAAGCACATCTTTAACATCTAAATAAAGAGGTTCTCCAGTTGCACCAGGCTCTTTGGTTCGATCAAGAACAGCAATGCGTTTAGCTGTTTTTGGAAGTACTGATAAGAAGTGTTTGGCTGAAAATGGACGATATAAGTGAACCGAAACTAAACCGACTTTTTCGCCTTGAACTACTAAATAATCAATGGCTTCGCGAGCAGCTTCTGTTACCGATCCCATAGCGATGATAACACGTTCAGCATCATCAGCACCATAATAATCGAATAAGCCATATTTACGCCCTGTAATTTTAGATATCTCATTCATGTATTCTTCTACGATACCAGGAACTGCTTCGTAGAAAGGATTTGAACTTTCACGATGTTGGAAGAAATGATCTGGGTTTTCGGCCATACCACGTGCCACAGGATTTTCTGGTGTCAAAGCACGATTACGGAATTCAGCTAATGCTTTTTGATCAATCAAACCGGCGAGGTCATCATTTTCAAGCATTTCTATTTTTTGAATTTCGTGAGATGTACGGAAACCGTCGAAGAAGTTAACAAAGGGAACACGAGTTTTGAGAGTTGCCAAGTGTGCTACAGCTGATAAATCCATTACTTCTTGAACAGAACCTTCAGCTAACATCGCAAAACCAGTTTGACGACAAGCCATAACATCTTGATGATCGCCAAAAATACAAAGTGCATGACTTGCTAGCGTACGTGCGGACACGTGAAAAACGCAAGGGAGCAATTCACCAGCAATTTTGTACATATTAGGAATCATCAGTAATAATCCTTGTGATGCCGTGTAAGTTGTAGTCAACGCACCAGCTTGTAATGAACCGTGCAACGCTCCTGCTGCGCCGCCTTCTGATTGCATTTCTTGAACTAAAACTGTTTCGCCGAAAATGTTTTTACGTCCTGCGGCAGACCATTCATCAACGTATTCTGCCATCGTAGATGATGGCGTGATTGGGTAAATTGCAGCAACTTCAGAAAACATATACGAGATATGCGCTGCAGCTTGATTACCATCACAAGTAATAAATTTCTTTTGTTTAGTCATGTTGTTAAATATTTTAGTGGTGTAAGTTTTTCACCGAAATGAACCACAAAGATATAAAAATTTACCTATTTAAGCGGTCATTTTCGAGTGGAGTTATCAACAGAAAAGGTTAAAAGACCGATTTCATGCTATTATATAGAGTTATTGGCACTTGAAATTTTATTATTTCTTCCCTATTTATCGAGCATTTAAGATATCTGCCAAATGAATTCCTCGAATCGGTAAATTATGTTTTTGGCAGTAGCCGTCTATATTCATCAAACACGACGCTTCAGTACCAACAATATATTCTGCGCCCGTAGCTAAAGCATATTTCACCTTTTTCTCGACCATTGCCGTAGAAATATCTGTATGTTTAATGGCGAATGTGCCACCAAAACCACAACAAGTTGTGCTCTCTTCCATTTCAATTAACTCCAATCCTTTCACCTGACTTAATAAGCGTTCAGGCTCATCTGTAAGGCCGTATTCTCGCAGCGATGAACAAGAGTGGTGTAATGTTACTTTGTGAGGAAAAACAGCTCCTAAATCGATAATTTGTAAGTGATTGCACAAAAAATCGGATAATTCAAACAACTGACTTGATACTTGGTTGCACAAAGTCAATTTTTCATTATCGTTAGGAAATAATTTAGCATAATGGTTTTTAATAAATCCCGTGCAGGAGCCTGATGGCGAAACAATAGGAATATTTACGTCGTAATCTCCAAAAAACTTCTCAGCCAGAGCTTTTGTTTCAGGCCAATACCCGCTATTGAAAGCTGGTTGTCCGCAGCACGTTTGGTTCGGATTATAAATGACTTCACACCCAACTCTTTCTAAAATTTCAAGTGTATTTTGAGCTGTTTGTGGATATAATTGATCAATGTAACAAGGTATAAACAATTGAACTTTCATAACTAATTATTTGTAACTAAGTGTGATATCTAAAAATACAGGCAAATGATCGCTATAACCTCCCCGATAATTCATTCCTACATAGGTTCTAGCAGGTTGTTTGCCGAGTGGTTTTGCCTCTTCCAAAAGCCAATCAGGTGAGAAAATAGTAACGGATTCTGGTTGTATGTGTGAACGCTTGGTGGCTGTCAACCAACTTCCCGAAATAATAAATTGATCGAGCATACCCCACTGACCATTATGTTTGTAGCTGCCAATTTCTCCTTGTTCGTGGAGTTTGTAGGTGAGATTGTACATGTGACTGGGTAAATGTGGAGTTTTCTCCACAGGTTCTGCCGCTAATACAGTTCTTATGCTTCTATTGTCTGGATAATCATTAAAATCGCCCATGATTAAAATTAAAGCTGCCGAATCGATGGCTAAAATACTATCGACTTGTGCTCGTAAAACAGCGGCAACAGTTAATCGATTAGGCTCACTTTCTAATTCTCCACCTAACCGAGAGGGAAAATGATTCACAAAAACATGTGCGGTATCTCCGTTTGGCAACATACCAGAAGCATACAAAATATCACGGGTTGTGCGCCCAGTTTTTAAGTCAATTCGTATCGGTTTTGAGGCAATTGGTTTAAATAAATGAGGTTGATAAAGCAATCCTACGTCAACACCACGAGCATCAGGCGATTCGTAATGAATGTATTGATAACCAACAGTTTTTAATTGCGAATAGCGTGTTAGTGTTTTCAAGCAATTATCATTCTCAATCTCGCAAAGGCCAATAAGTGCTGGAGGAAACCATTCGCCAACCGCCGTGATGACTTGCCCTATTTGTGAGAGTTTTTGTTCGTAACGTTTGTAGTTCCACCCGCGCATTCCACCTGGTAAATACTCGACATCATTGGTAAGTGAGTCATCTTTGATATCAAATAAGTTCTCTACATTGTAACACATCACACGAATAGTTTCTGGTTGCTGAGCCGTAAGGTTCAAACAGATGAGAGAAGCTATTAGTAAAATCGCTGTTTTCATGTAAATCAGGGCTTATTTTTCGTACGAACCTAAGTCTGGTGCAGCATCAAATAGTCTATTTTTTCCTAATAAATCCGTAGGATAAAGCTCAGAAACAGGTCTATACGCTTTGGAACGTGCAATTGATTTTTGATCTAACTGAAAATTGTAATAACCAGTTTTTGCAATTTCTCGAATAGACGTATTGACAAAAACGGTGTCGTTATATAAAACTCCTTGACTATTAGCATTTTGCGAGTTCGCCCACGTGATATTATGGAATTCATTCCCTTCCATTTTAGTTGCTTTGATCAACGTATTACTCACAAGTACATTGTACATGGCGTTGGTAAACGTATCTTTTTGGAGTGAAATCTCTTTACTTTGATTCCCAAAGATAATAGAATTTTCAATCACAGAGGAAGTTACAGGATAAAGATAGAGTAAATTTCCATCTAAAATATGATTAGAAATAATTAATGCTTCATTTTTACGAATTCCCCACGTATAGTAGTTGGCAATGGTAGAATGCACGATATAAGATTCGCCTCCTAGTAAATACAAACACGATGTGCCACAGTTAGATAGCTCACTATTCTCAATCGTTACTTTACCATTTTGTGCATACAAGCCATATTGAGTCATGCTATGCAATACACAGTTTCGAAGCGTCAGCGACGGATGCGACGAGCCTGTTCCCAATAACACCAAACCTAAATCGCAATTTCTAATATGTGTGTGATCAAGTAGATGCACGCCTTTACTATTTTGAAAATAGATGCCGCCCCACTGTCCCGGCATATAATCGTAAGGCGTTTTGTCTACATCAGGCATTTTATCAAAGCGGTCGGTACGCATAACAACAGGTTTTTCAAGCGTTCCTTTGGAAATTAAATTTCCGTCGACTATTAAGTTTGCTTTATCATGAAAAAAGAGCCGAGTTCCTGCTTCTATCGTAAGTGTTTTGCCTTCAGGTATGTGTAAATAATTGAAAATGAGATATGGCTTATCAGCCGTCAGTGTAGCGTTATCAGCGAAAGAGTGTTTGTTGAAAACAACTGCATCTTGACCATACGTTATTAGTTTTACATCTTGTGTTTGTCCGTTGGTAATAAAAACCATGGAATCCATGTAAAACACTGGGAAATTTTCATTATTTGGAGCCACAGTGAGCTCTACAAAGACAAACAAACTATCTTTTGCTTTTATCTCTATATTTTCCAAAAAATTACTTGCTGAAGGGATACGACCATCGAGGTTAAATCGGAAGTACGAATCGGCGCCTTTGCCTAAACGTGCAGAACTGATGTTGAGCGATTTACTGTTTTTATTGTAAATATAAAACGATATGGTACGTGACGGAATATTCGTAAAGCTCGTATCAAAGGACAATGTGTCGCACGAGAAAGATAAAACGGCCGTAGGATCGTCGGTAAATTTTTCATCAACACATGAAACCGTCATGAAGCTGATGAGCAGTGAGATAACAAAGAGGAAATAGAGTCTATTTTTCATAACTAAGCAATAAGTAGTTGCAACGTGTGCAAACGTCAAATTATCGGACAAATTTAGCACAAAAATATGATTGTTTCTACATAAAAAACGAGTATATTTGCCAAATATTCTATTAACACTAAAAAATTTCTATTATGGCTAATCGTAGGACACTCAAAAAAAGCATCCAATTGATAACATCTGAACTGATTACAGAAACTTATATCAGTTTTTTGATGCTTAAAAAATTAGATCAAACTGGATTTGACGCCGTTATTCAAAAAATTGCTGACGTAAATAATGACTTTTTAGGACGTGTAAATCACCCAAATGGTACAAAAGACCCGAAATTGGTAAAAACATACTACAAAAAATTAATTGAAGATTTCAATAATGAGGTTGATAAAATCGTTGAAACGCTTAATAAAAAGGCTTAAAACGGTTTTATTACCTATATATTAAACGGTTTTGTTCGCGATAGAACGAAACCGTTTTTGTTTTTGTTACGTTCTTACTATTTCGAACAATATATATGTGTGAATTCTCTTCAAAAAAACACCTTGTTATCAATATAAAATCGTACCTTTGCATCGTTTTTTTGGCAGTAAACTGATTATCATTACAATCACTTATAATTTATCAAATTTTAACCGTTTTATTATGAAACCATCTCACATTGAGCACATTGGTATCGCAGTAAGCAGTTTGGATGAAGTTATCCCCTACTACGAGCAACTCCTCGGTCAAAAATGCTACTCTATCGAAGAAGTAGCTGACCAAAAAGTAAGAACCGCTTTTTTCAAAGTTGGTCAAACAAAAATTGAATTGTTGGAAGCAACAAGTCCTGAAAGCCCCATTGCCAAATGGCTCGAAAAGAATCCACGTGGAGGCGTTCATCACATTGCATTCTGCGTAGATGGTCTACAAGTGGCTTTGGACGGATGTGCTGCGAACGGTATTCAATTGATAGACACGAAACCTCGTAAAGGTGCTGAAGGATTAGATATCGCCTTTTTACACCCAAAATCAACACATGGCGTATTAACCGAATTATGTGAACAACCAAAATAAATTCTAGTATAAAAGAAAACTCATATGGAAAATCAAGACAAATTAAAAAAATTAATCGCTAAGCGTGC
This sequence comes from Paludibacteraceae bacterium, assembly GCA_035270405.1. Lineage (GTDB taxonomy): Bacteria > Bacteroidota > Bacteroidia > Bacteroidales > Paludibacteraceae > W0P28-013. The sequence continues at coordinate 10,445 of DATFIF010000065.1, forward strand.
TGAAGCAGAGCTTGGTGGTGGTCAAAAAAGCATTGATGCACTTCATGCAAAAGGCAAAAACACTGCTCGCGAACGTATTAATTTACTTTTAGATGAAGGAAGTTTCGAAGAAGTAGACATGTTTTTGACACACCGCTGTACCGATTTCGGTATGGAAAAAAAAGTATTTTTAGGTGATGGTGTTGCTGTTGGTAGTGGAACAATTGATGGTCGTTTAGTTTTTGTTTTCGCACAAGACGCTACGGTTATTGGTGGTTCACTTTCGGAAACAATGGCCCAAAAAATTTGCCACGTCATGGATATGGGCATGAAATTGGGTGCTCCAATTATTGGCTTAAACGATTCAGGTGGTGCACGTATTCAAGAAGGTGCTTCGGCATTGGCCGGTTACGCTGAAATTTTTGAACGAAATATTTTGGCTTCTGGTGTTGTTCCACAAATCTCCATGATATTTGGTCCTTGCGCCGGTGGAGCCGTTTATTCTCCAGCACTGACCGATTTTGTGATGATGGTTGAAGAAAATAGTTACATGTTTATTACTGGCCCCACCGTTGTAAAATCGGTAACTGGCGAAGATGTAACTGTTGAAGAGCTTGGTGGCGCTCGTATTCACGCCACAAAATCCGGTGTGACACATTTTACCGCGCCAACAGAAGAAGCTGCAACAGAAGCTATTCGTCGTTTGATTTCGTTTATACCTCAAAATAACATGGAAGAAACTCCTGTTATTGAGTGTGCTGATGCAATTGATCGTGCTGATGACGCTTTGAATGATTTAGTTCCAGCTAACCCAAATAAGCCATACAATATCAAAGATATTATTTACAATATCATTGATAATGGCGATTTTATGGAAGTTCATCAAGAATTTGCTAAAAATATTGTGTGTGGCTTTGCTCGCTTCAATGGAAAATCGACCGGTATTGTTGCTAATCAACCAAATTGGTTGGCTGGTGTTTTAGATTGCGACGCTTCACGTAAAGCAGCTCGTTTTATTCGTTTTTGCGACGCTTTCAACATTCCAATTCTTACGTTGGTAGATGTTCCTGGTTTCTTACCTGGTACTGGTCAAGAATACGCAGGTATCATCGATCACGGTGCAAAATTGATGTTTGCTTATGGCGAAGCTACGGTTCCTAAAGTTACTGTTACCATTCGTAAATCTTACGGTGGTGCACATATCGTTATGAGTTGTAAACAGTTACGTGGAGATTTCAACTACGCATGGCCAAATGCTGAAATCGCTGTAATGGGCGCATCGGGTGCTATCGGCGTATTGGAAGCTAAAAATGTAAGAGCCATTGAGGATCCTCAAGAAAAAGCGAACTACATTGCTGAAAAAGAAGCAGAATATCAAGATAAATTTGCTAGTCCTTATCAAGCAGCATCGAGAGGATATATCGATGATATTATTGAACCGCGTGATACACGTTTCCGTATTATTCGTGCGTTCCAAACGTTGCAAACAAAACGTTTGACCAATCCACTAAAAAAACATTCTAATATACCTTTATAATGATGACATTACTAACAATAAACTGGACAAATGCACTTAGCATCACCGTGTTAGGTTTTGGAATCGTTTTCGTAGTTTTGTGTTTGTTAATTCTCTTATTGGTTATTTTTGGAAAAGTGATGACACCAAAGGTACGTGTACCTAAAGCTGTACGCACCGCTCGAAATGCCAAAGTAGAAATTTGTGACGACACTGAATTTCACGAAGTACAACTTCCTGCCAATGCCAGTGCAGCTATTGCTATGGCTTTACATCTGTATTATTCAGATGTGCACGATAGTGATAACCACGTGATTACAATTAAAAAAGTAGAACGTAGCTACTCACCTTGGAATTCAAAAATTTATGGAATAAACAATTTAGTAAGATAATAAAACCCTATGAAAAAATTTAAATTTATTATAGACGGCAGCAAATACGAAGTTTCAGTAAACGAAATTGAAGAAAATATAGCTGAAATAGAGGTAAATGGCACGCCTTTTACTGTGGAAATTGAAAAAGAACAAAGAATCTCGTTAGCAACACCTCGCTCTAGCGCAAAACATACGGCTGCTCCAGTTGCTAAACCTGCTGCTCCTGCAAGTACGGTGGTTATCAAATCGCCACTTCCTGGAAGTATTATGAAAGTATTAGTGGCTCCTGGACAAACCGTAAAACGTGGTGATGTCTTGTTGACAATGGAATCTATGAAAATGGAGAATAATATTTTAGCTGAGTTTGATGGTGTTATCAAAACGGTATCAGTTGAACCTGGTAAAAATGTGTTACAAGATGACAAACTCATCGAAATGGAAAGTTCTGGAAAATCAGTTTCACCCGTATCAACTCCAGCACCTAAAGTAGATACACCAAAACCGTCTCCAGTGGCTGCTCCAAGTGCGCCAAAGGCTGTAGTTGGTGGTTTCAAAGTGAATTCACCGCTTCCAGGCAGCGTTCTCAAAGTAGTTGTTACCGAAGGACAATCAGTTAAACGCGGTGATGTATTGTTAACTTTGGAGTCCATGAAAATGGAAAATAACATTTTAGCTGAAAAAGATGCTGTTGTAAAATCGATTGCGGTAGCTGTAGGTCAAAGCGTGATGCAAGATGACTTGCTTCTTATATTGGAATAATTTGAAAAACTTTATAACGATGAAACATTTAAAATACTTCTTGCTGATAGTAGCTTCTATTGCTACTCTATCCATTCCACTATCAGCACAAGAAGAGGTTATGCCAATTTCCACAGAAATGGCTATAACTAGTTCAGATTCTGCTGTTCTCGTGGCAGCAGATGCTTCCATGGAAGCAGATGTACATATTGGTGATAGTTTAATGGATTTTTTAGATGGTACTGGCTTTGCCATGATTGGACGCAATTGGAAACTTCTAGTTATGTTGCTCATCTCTTTTCTATTATTATATTTGGCTATTGTCAAGAAATTCGAGCCACTCTTATTATTGCCGATTGCCTTTGGTATGATGTTGACCAACTTGCCTGGATCTGGTTTATTTACGCCTGAATTATTTGCCGACGGCATTGTTCATTGGGAACAATTTAGTAATGCAGGATTGTTAGACTATTTATATTTAGGAGTTAAGCTCGGGATTTATCCTTGTATCATTTTTATCGGTGTTGGTGCCATGACTGATTTTGGTCCACTCATTGCCAATCCTAAAAGTCTATTATTAGGTGCTGCCGCTCAAATTGGTATTTTTGCTACCTATTTAGGAGCCATTGCTTTGGACTTTTTACCTCACGAAGCTGCTTCTATTGGTATTATTGGTGGAGCAGATGGTCCAACGGCTATCTTCTTGACCTCAAAATTAGCTCCTGAATTATTAGGTCCGATTGCCGTAGCCGCTTATTCCTATATGGCTTTAGTTCCAGTGATTCAACCGCCTATTATGCGCGCTTTAACCACTAAAAAGGAGCGTGCTATAACTATGAAACAACTACGTAGTGTATCAAAAACAGAAAAAATAATATTCCCTATTATGGTTGCTGTTATTGTTTCGCTTCTATTACCTGCTGCTGCTCCATTAATTGGTTGTTTAATGCTTGGTAATTTAATGCGTGAATCTGGTGTGGTTGAGCGATTAAGCAAAACGGTTCAAAATGAACTCATGAACATTACTACTATTTTCTTAGGACTTACCGTCGGAGCTACTGCCACTGCGGACGCCTTTTTAAATGTAAAAACGTTGATGATTTTAGGAATGGGAATTATTGCTTTTAGTCTAGGATCTGCAGGAGGTGTTCTATTAGCTAAATTTATGAATTTGTTCTCTAAAGATAAAATCAATCCACTCATTGGTTCTGCTGGTGTTTCGGCTGTACCTATGGCTGCTCGTGTGTCGCAAACTGTTGGACAAGAGGAAAACCCTGGTAACTTCTTATTGATGCACGCTATGGGACCAAATGTTGCTGGTGTGATTGGATCAGCTGTTGCCGCAGGTATTTTGTTGAGTATGCTTGGATAACTTATCCAATTTCAGATAAAAAAACCAGTTTCAGAAAGTTCTGAAACTGGTTTTTTTATCTTCGTGTTATCAAAAGAGCCTTCTAAAATTTCTTTTAAAAGGCTCTTTCTGATTTTAATTATGCTTACTTGGAGTTAACCACCACATTTTGAGTAGCCACAATTTGAGCAAGCAAAACAGCCCTCTTTGACTATAATAGAGTTTTGATGACACTCTGGACAAGCCATGTTTTCTACTTCTGTACCATCTGGAATGTATTTTTTCAATGCACGTTCAACGCCAGCTTTCCATGTGTTAATAGATTCGCTATCTAATTGTAAGCCTGAAACTAACTTTATCACTTGGTCGATTGGCATACCGTATCGTAATACACCAGAAATAAGTTTAGCGTAGTTCCAAAACTCTTTATCAAATTTGTGCGACAACCCTTCTACAGTGGTTTTGTAACCTCTCGTATTTTTATATTGGAAGTCATAACGTTTCACGCCATTTTCATCAACTTCTTTAATAATTTTACCTTCTGTAACTGTTTTAGGTAATAACAAACCTTCTTCATCGTCGGCCAAACCAGTAAAAATTTCATAAGGACGACCATCTTTAACACCTATGAAGGCAATCCATTTTTCTTTCTTATTCTGAAAACGTACAATATCACACTCTAACTCTTTTGGACGAACTAAATGTTCTTCTGTGTAGCAAACGCAGCGTTTGTTTGGATCTTCTTTGGTTTCTTTATTACCTTCTTGTTCTTGCTTCGTAGCAGTTACCAAAACGCCAGCACGAGAGCCATCACGATAAATAGTTGCACCTTTACAGCCCGATTTCCACGCTTCTAAATAAAGGCGAGCTACCAACTCTTCTGTTGCATCAGCAGGTAAATTGATTGTAACGCTGATAGAATGATCCACCCATTTTTGGATGCGACCTTGCATACGCACTTTATTCAACCAATCGACATCGTTTGCGGTAGCTTTGTAATAAGGCGATTTTTCAACCAATTCTTCTAACTCTTCTTGTGTATAGCGTTTCGTTACATCGTAACCATTCACTTGCATCCAAGTCACAAATTTATGATGAAAAACGATATATTCTTCCCAAGAATCGCCTTCTGTATCTACAAAGTCGATACGAACATTTGAATCGTTAGGATTAACTTTGCGGCGACGTTTGTAAACAGGCATAAACGCAGGCTCTATGCCAGACGTTGTTTGTGTCATCAAACTAGTTGTACCAGTAGGTGCAATGGTTAAACACGCTATATTACGACGGCCATATTTTACCATATCGGCGTACATATCTGGAGCAGCTTCTTTTAAACGCAAGATAAATGGATTGTTTTTTTCACGTTCGGCATCGAACACAGCAAATGCGCCACGCTCTTTGGCCATGATAACCGATGAACGGTAAGCTTCTACAGCTACAATTTTATGTATCTCTTCTGAAAAATCAGTAGCATCTTCCGCGCCATAACGATAACCTAATGCTGCTAACATATCACCTTCGGCAGTGATGCCTACGCCTGTGCGACGACCTTGTGCTGTTTTCGCTTGGATTTTTTTCCAAAGTTGTGATTCGGTTAGTTTGATGCTAGCTTCTTCTGGATCGGAGCCAATTTTAGCCAAAATTCCATCAATTTTTTCCATTTCCAAATCGATAATATCATCCATCAAGCGTTGAGCCAATTGCACGTGCTTACGGAACAAATCGAAATTAAATGTCGCATTTTTAGCAAATGGATTTTCTACATACGAATAGAGATTTATCGCTAATAATCGGCAGCTATCGTAAGGACACAATGGAATTTCACCGCAAGGATTGGTAGAAACTGTGCGATAGCCAAGGTCGGCATAACAGTCAGGCACTGATTCTTTGATAATTGTATCCCAAAACAAAACACCTGGTTCAGCAGAACGCCACGCATTATGAATAATTTTTTTCCACAAAGCTTGCGCATCAATCTCTTTTTGATGTGATGGCTTTTCGGCATAAATGGGATATTGTTGACTATACGTAGTTCCAGCTTCGACAGCACGCATAAAGTCATCGTCTACTTTCACTGAAATATTGGCGCCAGTAATTTTTCCTTGTTCTAATTTGGCATCAATAAATTTTTCAGAATCTGGATGTTTGATTGAAACAGACAACATGAGCGCACCACGACGCCCACCTTGAGCCACTTCACGCGTTGAATTTGAATAACGTTCCATGAATGGAACAATTCCTGTAGAAGTTAAAGCGGAGTTCTTTACAGGTGAACCTTCGGGACGAATATGTGACAAGTCGTGACCTACTCCACCCCGACGTTTCATCAATTGCACTTGTTCTTCGTCTAATTTAATAATAGCACCGTACGAATCGGCATCACCATCAATACCAATAACAAAGCAGTTTGATAAAGATGAAACTTGATGATTATTGCCAATTCCAGTCATTGGGCTACCAGCAGGCACAATATACTTGAAATTGCGTAACAATTCAAACACCTCTTCTCCTGATAAAGGATTTGGATACTTGTGCTCGATGCGTGCAATTTCGTTAGCCAACCGCCAATGCATATCATCTGGCGTACGTTCATACAAGTTTTGGTCTGAATCTTTAAGGGCATATTTATTAACCCACACTTGTGCGGCTAATTCATCGCCTTCAAAATATTCAGACGAAGCTTTTTTCGCTTCATCTTCTGTAAATGTCTGTTTTTTCACGATAGTAAACGTTTTATAATAATTCTAAATGTATTTCTTGCTGTTTTTGAGGGTTTTGCATCGAACTAAACTCCTATGCAATATTACAACTATTTCTAAAATAAAACAAGTGTAATCCTTTATTATTTTATAAAGTTATCCAAAATAAAAATTAACTTATTGATAATAAAGTTTTTAAGTTATGAACAATTTTAAAATGTTGTCCAAAATAAAAAATATTAGAAATTTAACTTTGAACATTTAATTATTAATTCGCTCTAATTATGAGACTTGTGGAATTTTTAAAATTCGCACTCAATACACTTCTTTTGGGCATAAAAAAACGGATTCCTGATGAAAGGAACCCGTTTTTAAGTATAAAAATGAGTTTTAAGCTAAAAACTGACGAATTTGTTCAGCCACTTGCGTCGGTGTAAAACCAAGTTTTTCGTCCAAAACTGTATATGGAGCAGAGAAACCAAAAGATTCTAAACCAAACACTCTTCCGTTTGCACCAACTAAACCCAACAGATTTACTGGTAAGCCAGCTGTTAAACCAAATGTTTTCACAGTGCGTGGCAAAACTTGTTCTTGATATTCTGCCGATTGTGAACGAAACAGACCTTCCGAAGGAACTGAAACGATACGTACTTTTTTGCCTTCGTTACGCAAAATAGCTGCTGCATCAACCAATGTTGAAACCTCAGAGCCTGAAGCTACTAAAATAACATCCGGATGACCATCGCAGGTAACGACGTAAGCACCTTTGCTTGCTTTAGAGGCTTCTATTTGACGATCGCCAGGTAGATCAGTAATATTTTGACGACTTAAAATAATGGCCGATGGTGTCGACACATTTTCGAGCATAAGTTGATACGATGAAGTTGTTTCATATACATCTGCTGGACGTAATACCAACATGGAATTTTGTCCGTGATGATTTTTCAATTTTTCCATCAATCGAATTTGAGCTTCCTGTTCTACTGGTTCGTGAGTTGGGCCATCTTCGCCTACGCGGAATGCGTCATGCGACCAAATAAATTTCACAGGAACTTCCATCAAAGCAGCCATACGTACAGCTGGTTTCATATAATCAGAGAAGACAAAGAATGTGGCACAAGCTGGAATAACACCACCGTGCAAAGCCATACCAATAGAAACGCAAGCCATTGTTAATTCGGAAACGCCGGCTTGTAAAAATGCTCCAGAGAAATCATTTTTAGTCATGGCGTGTGTTTGTTTCAAGAAACCGTCTGTTTTGTCAGAATTCGACAAGTCAGCACTTGCTACAACCATATTTTCAACCTGATTTGCCAATGAAGCCAAAACTGTAGCAGAAGCCGTTCGCGTAGCTTGATTTGCTTTTTGTTCAATGAGTGACCAATCAACTTTAGGAGTTTTTCCAGAGAAGAATAGATCCATTTTAGAAGCTAATTCTGGAT
>DATFIF010000066.1:0-5447 GCA_035270405.1 Paludibacteraceae bacterium
GTGCGTGGCACGCTTTCAGAATTGATTATACATTTTACCGAACATCCGCCAAAAGGTGAATTCGTGATGGTGGTAGCTGGTTACAACAAGTGATTTTACACTATTTAGTCTAATTAGGTTTTTAAAAAAAGAGATTTACAAAATGAAAAAGCTTTTGATTGCTGTTATCTGTTTGCCACTAATTACGGCATGTTCGTTTATGACTTCCGAAGTAGATGATTTACGTTCGGAAAATGACTCTTTGCGTTTAGCCAAATCGCACATGGAGCGAGAAGTCAACACCTATCTTCAGACGATGAACGATATCGAACAAAATTTGGCTCGTGTGAAAGAAATTGAAGGCTATCTCACACTGCAAAGTAATAAAGAGGGTATTCAGGTTAATCAAACGGAACGAATTGCTAAAAACATCGAATTAGTTACTGAAATAGTAAAAAAGAACCAACAAGAAATTGAGCGCTTGAACAAAGATTTGAAACGTAGCGGATTTAAAATCAAAGAGCTCGAATCTTCTGTGAAACGCTTAACCCTTTTAGTAGAACAACAAAGTAGTACCATTGAGACTTTACTCGCTCAATTGGCTGATAAAGAAGCCTTAATTGTACAACAGGACTCTTCCATTCGCGGATTGCGTACAGATGTGGGTGAGTTGCAATCGCAAAACGAACAACGTCAGCAGACTATTGCACGTCAAGATGAGGCATTACATACCGCTTGGTACGTGTTTGGTACGCGGAAAGAGTTGAAAAGTCAGAAAATTATCTCTACCGACGGCTTAGTGTCTTCAACCAAAGTTCTACAAAGCGATTTTAATAAAGATTATTTTGTGAAAATTGATTTGCGCGCAGTGAAAGAAATTCCTCTTTATGCCAAGCGTGTGAAAATGTTGACTAATCATCCTCAAACAGCTTATCGTTTGGAGAAAGAAGATGGTCAATACACCCTTTTTATTACCGATACAAAGGCATTTTGGAGCATTTCAAAGTATCTCGTTATTGAAGTTGATTAAAGTTTCACCTTATTTATATACAACAGACAAAGTGGAATACTACACTTTGTCTGTTTTTATTTTTAGAGTATGGCACGTTATACACACCTTTTTTTTGATTTAGATGACACGTTGTGGGATTTTCAAGCGAATGCTTACGAAGCTCTGATGGATGTTTTTAATCACCATGATTTAAACCGATATTTTACTAATTTCGACCAATTTCACCAATTGTATGAACCTCGAAACAGAGAATTGTGGGGATTATATGGCACTGGTGACGTTACGAAGGATTTTTTAAGCGTAGAGCGTTTCAGTTATCCCTTACGATTCGTAGGTGTGCATAATCAATCATTTTCAAAGTTGTTGAATGCTGACTTTTTACAACTTATGACGACCAAGACTCAACTGATTCCTCATTGTGAAGAGGTACTTGATGAGTTGCGTGCGCACAATTATGCCATGACGATTGTGTCGAATGGTTTTCGCGATGTTCAATATGATAAGTTGCGTAACAGTGGGCTCATTCACTATTTCGACACGATTGTACTTTCCGAAGAGGTGGGTTTTATGAAGCCAGATGCTCGTTTTTTTCAGTATGCGCTAGATAAAAGTGCAGCTACTACGAACGAGGTATTATTGATTGGCGATAATTACGAAGCAGACATTGTAGGTGCTCGTCAATTTGGTATTGATGCACTCCATTTTGATAGAAATAGTGAAAATAGCATGAAACAGACCCAAGTTATTATCAATTTGAAAGAGATTTTCGCCTTTTTATGATTAATCACTTGAAAAAGCCCTTCTTATGTTTACGTCATACCTAAAAAAGGATTTTTTTTATCATTTTTAATCTTTATAAAAGTGTTAAAATTGAGTTTTAAGGGCTTTTAGTACCTCTAAAACATGTTTTTTAGCATAAAAATGAGCTATTTTATTTATTTATTTCATCTGTTTTAAATCTTCTTGTAAAAACCTAGTTTTTTTTATAAATATTTGATTATTAAAATTTTATTAAAAACTCATTTATCGTTTTTTAATAAATCGAGACCTTGTTTTTTTACTCAAAAAAAGAAAAAAGCTATTTTTTACGACATTTTTCTTTTAAACTCTTGTTTTGTATGGGTCAATAGTTTAACTTTGTCAGGTTAAAAGCTAATCATCTCAATTTTTAGCTTACAGATTGTAATTACAAAACAATTTTTATATTCATTCAAACAGTAATTTTATTCTACAAAAGGTGAAATCTATGAGAAAATTAACACTATTGGTAGCTGGCTTGTTTATGTTGTGTGCAAGCGCAGTTTATGGCCAAAGTAGAACAATTTCAGGTAAGGTTGTCTCGATGGACGATAATGAGCCGGTAATTGGTGCTTCTATTTTGGTAAAAGGGACAACAAATGGAACCATTTCGGATGTGGATGGCGGTTTTGAAATTCAAGTTTCTGACGGAGCTGTTTTAGTCGTTTCTTACATCGGTTTAAAAACTACAACTGCGACAGCCAAAAATGGCGTGCTTATTCAGATGGAATCTGATGCGGTGCTCATTGATGAGGTTATTGCCGTGGCATATGGAACGTCAACTAAAAAAGCATTTACAGGTGCTGCTCAAACCAAATCGGGTGAAGAGTTGGCTAAAATGCAAGTTTCTGACGTTTCCAAGTCATTAGATGGTGCCATGTCGGGTGTGCAAGTAGCGTCAAGCTCTGGTCAGCCTGGTGATGGTGCAGCTATTCGTATTCGTGGTGTTGGATCTATCTCCGCGTCACAAAGTCCGTTGATTGTTGTTGATGGTATTCCTTACGAAGGTTCGTTAAACTCTATTCCTACACAGGATATTGCGTCTTTAACTGTGTTGAAAGATGCAGCTGCCAACTCTATGTATGGTGCGCGTGGTTCAAACGGTGTAATTTTGATTACAACGAAAAAAGGATCAAGTGGTAAAACGAATGTAAACTTCGAAGCGCGTGTTGGTGGCAATATGCGTGGTGTGCCAACGTATGATATTATTTCGAATCCAGCTGACTATTATGAAATGTCGTGGGAATCGATTCGTAATATGTATTTAGCATCAGGAAGCACCTATTTGGCTTCAGGTATCTCGGCATCTAACGAATTAATTGACAAATATTTAAAATATAATGTTTATAAAGGTGTAGCTAATAATGATTTGGTAAATCCTGTTACAGGACGAATCAATCCTAATGCTACTCAAAAGAAATGGAATGACGATTGGTCGAAAGATCCTTTCCAAACAGGTTTACGTCAAGAGTATAATGTAAACGTAAGTGGTGGTACAGACAAGACATCGTATTATATGTCTGCTGGTTTTTTGGATGACAATGGTTATATTCAAGGTTCTGGATTTAAACGTTTTAACGCTCGTGCTAAAATAGATCAAGAAGTAACTAAATGGTTTAAAGCAGGTGCTAACTTGGCTTACACACAAACCACACAAGATGCACCGAGCGCTGGTGGTAGCGATTATAGCAACTTGTTTATGTTCTCACAAAGCATTGCGCCGATTTATCCTATCTATTTGTACGACCAAACTACAGGTGATGCTATTTTAGATGAATCAGGTAATAAGAAATTTGACTTTGGTGATCAAAATGGTCGTCCGTATGCGTCTAAGCAAAATCCATTATCTTATTTGGGTAGTGATATTTACCGTTACATTGCCGACAACTTAAGCTTACGTGGTTATTTAGAATTTTCTTTTTTGAAAGATTTTAAATTTACAGTAAACGCTAGTTATGACGTATTTAACTTTTCGTCTACCGAATTTATGTCGCCAACCAATGGTAATGCTATTGAAAATGGTGGTACAGGTTCTAAAGCCATGCAACGTTATGCTGCATTTAACACCAACCAATTGTTGACGTACGAACATAATTTTAATGGTCATTCCGTAAATGTATTGTTGGGTCACGAATTAAAAATGGATGAGACTGAAGTTTTATCAGGTTCTATGCAACAATTCTATGATCCTACCAATCCTGAATTTGCTAACGCTGGTACTATTACCGATTTATCGTCTTATACCTCAGGTTACAATATTCAAGGTTTTTTAGGCCGTGCAGAATATAACTATGCCGACAAATATTATGTATCAACGTCATTCCGTCGCGATGGATCTTCTTATTTCCATCCTGATGTTCGTTGGGGTAATTTCTGGTCAGTTGGCGCTTCTTGGCGTATGAAAGAAGAGAGTTTTTTACAAGATGTAACGGCTATTCACGATTTGAAATTGAAAGCAAGTTATGGTACACAAGGTAATGACGCTATTGGAGCGGGTGCTACTCCTTATTTGGATCAATATAGCATTAGTCGTGTTGAAGGTATGCCTTCTCCATCGTTTGCTTACCGCGGTAACCCTTCGTTGACTTGGGAAAAGAGTAATAACTTTAACGCAGGTTTTGAATTAGGTCTATTTGATCGTGTAAATTTAGAATTTGACTTCTTTATCAAAGAAACCAAAGATATGCTATATGCAAAACCGTTACCTCCTTCCATTGGTTCTCCATCGTGGATGTATACCAACGAGATGGATATGAGAAATGTAGGTTTTGAAGTAGAATTAGGTGCTACCATAGTGAAAACACGTAATGTGAAATGGGATGTGGATTTGAACTTAACAACCTATAAAAATACATTAACGCGCTTACCTTCTGACAAAGCAGATGCGATTGCCGCAGATGGTGGTTATGAAGTTGGTAGTTACTGGCGTTCAGTTGGTGGTTCTTTGTATGATTTCTACGATTATCACTATTTAGGTGTGAATGCTGCTACAGGTTCTGCCATGTATACAGTAAAAGCAGAAGATTATAATGCTGACGATTTCAATGCGGTAGGAGGTCTAGAACACGGACAATTAGCTGATGGTACTTATTTTGTATCACAAACAAGCTATGCGTCTCGTTTAGAGACTGGTAAAAGCGCTTTGCCTGATTTATATGGTGGTTTGTCAACAAGTGTAGAAGCGTATGGTTTTGATTTCAATTTACAAACAGCTTTCCAATTGGGAGGTTATGTAAGTGACTCTTACTATGCTAGCTTAATGCATGGTGGCGAATACGGACAAAACTGGCACAAAGATATTTATAAACGTTGGACACTTACGAACACCGATACAGACGTTCCACGTGTGCAAGCATCGTCGCAATCTATCAGCGAAAGTTGTGATCGTTTCTTAATTTCTGCTAGTTATTTTAGTTTACGTAATATAACGTTGGGATACACATTCCCTAAAAAATGGATGAATAAAGCTAAAATTAGAACCTTGCGTTTATACGTTGTAGGTGACAATTTAGCCTTAGTATCAGCTCGTAAGGGTTTAGATCCTCGCCAAAGTTTTAGTGGCGCAACTGGCTACTCTTATTCAGCAATGACTACCGTTTCGGGTGGTATTACAATTGGTTTCTAATTTTTAAAATTTAATTCTTATGAAAATAAATAA
>DATFIF010000067.1:0-3123 GCA_035270405.1 Paludibacteraceae bacterium
AATGGTTGGTACAAACACACATTCGATGCGAGCATCAAAGAGGTGAACTTCATTTTCAATAATGGAACGAGTCAAACGAGTGATTTGTATACCAACGAAGATGTGTGTTACTCATGGACTGGTGTCACCGAAAAATTGGAAGAAGGTTGTGGTATCACACCTATCAAACACATTGTCAATAATCAAGCGATTACGATTTATCCAAATCCAGCAGAGAATACCTTGTATATCACTACAGAAGGTGCTATGAAAAATATTGAAATCTTTTCAGCAATGGGTGCATTGATTAGCCGCATAGAAAGCAATATGACAAGCCAAACCATCGATGTATCAACTGTTCAATCAGGTATTTACTTTATTAGAATTATGCTTGACAAAGGCTCTTTTGCCACCAGTAAATTTATCAAAAAATAAATCCCTATTTGCAATTTAAAAAGCTAGCCTTACACGCTAGCTTTTTTTTCATTTCATACTTCTCGTCACATCTATCTATCGTATTGAAAAATAGAGCAAAAAGCACTTGTATAATCCACAGGAAAAACGTACCTTTGCACCCGAATTTACTCAACATAATGTCTAACCCATTTATTTCTGAAAAAACTTTATTACGAAGATGGAAGAATTAAACAAAACCATGGCTGTTCCGGCAGCCGATTTCGATTGGGATGGCTACGCTAAAGGCGAAACCATATCCAACGAAGAAAAAGCAGCATTGACTGCACAATATGACAATACTTTAAACCAAGTTAAGGACAAAGAAGTTGTCATGGGAACTATTATTGCGATGAACAAACGCGAAGTCGTTGTTAACATTGGTTTCAAATCAGACGGTATCATCGCCATGAGCGAATTCCGTTACAATCCAGATTTGAAAATTGGTGACGAGGTAGAAGTTTTCATCGAAAACCAAGAAGACAAAAAAGGTCAGTTGCTCCTTTCTCACAAAGCAGCACGCACATCTCGCGCATGGGATCGTGTAAACTCAGCACTCGAAACAGAAGAAATCGTTAAAGGTTTTGTTAAATGTCGTACCAAAGGCGGTATGATTGTTGACATCTTCGGTATCGAAGCATTCTTACCAGGTTCACAAATCGATGTGAAACCTATTCGCGATTACGATGTATTCGTAAACAAAACAATGGAATTCAAAGTTGTGAAAATCAACCAAGAATTTAAAAACGTTGTTGTATCGCACAAAGCTCTTATTGAAGCTGAACTCGAACTACAGAAAAAAGAGATTATTGGCAAACTTGAAAAAGGTCAAGTGCTCGAAGGTGTTGTTAAAAACATCACTTCTTACGGTGTATTTATCGACTTGGGTGGCGTAGATGGTTTAATCCACATCACTGACTTAAGCTGGGGTCGCGTAAATCATCCAGAAGAAATTGTGGCATTGGATCAAAAAATAAACGTCGTTATTCTTGATTTTGATGACGAAAAGAAACGTATTGCTCTTGGCTTGAAACAATTAACTCCACATCCTTGGGATGCTTTGGACACTAACCTAAAAGTTGGCGACGAAGTAAAAGGTAAAGTAGTAGTTATGGCTGATTATGGTGCGTTTATCGAAGTTATTCCTGGCGTTGAAGGTTTAATCCACGTATCAGAAATGAGCTGGAGTCAACACCTTCGTAGCGCTCAAGATTTCTTGAAAGTTGGTAACGAAGTAGATGCTGTTATTTTAACATTGGATCGTGACGAACGTAAAATGTCACTTGGTATCAAACAATTGAAAGCTGATCCATGGGAAAATATTGACACAAAATATGCTGTTTCTTCAAAACACACAGCTAAAGTTCGTAATTTTACAAACTTCGGCGTATTCGTGGAGATTGAAGAAGGTATCGATGGTTTAATTCACATCAGCGATTTAAGCTGGACGAAAAAAATCAAACATCCATCAGAATTTACTCAAATTGGTTCTGAAATAGAAGTTGTTGTTTTAGAAATAGACAAAGACAATCGTCGTTTGAGCCTTGGCCACAAACAATTGGAAGAAAATCCATGGGACGTTTTTGAAACTATTTTTACTACCGATAGCATCCACGAAGGTACCATCATCGAAATGCTCGATAAAGGTGCAGTAGTTGCGCTTCCTTATGGTGTTGAGGGTTTTGCTACTCCAAAACACTTGGTGAAACTAGATGGCGGAACTGCTAAAATGGAAGAAAAATTGGATTTTAAAGTTATTGAATTCAACAAAGATTCTAAACGTATCATTTTGTCTCATAGCCGTATTCATGAAGACGCTGCTAAAGTAGCCGCTTCTTCTGCCAATAGTTCATCAGATGCGACTCCAAAGAAAGCAACGAAAAAAGCTGCTCAAAAAGAAGAAACGCCAAGCGCGGAAAAAACTACTTTAGGCGATATTCAATCGTTGTCTGATTTGAAAGATCAAATGGTTGCTAAAGCAACTAAAAAATTGATGGCAAAAGAAGAAGCTAAAAATGCTGATGAAAAACCAGTTAAAAAAGCAACTGCTAAAAAAGTAGAAGCCAAGGAAGAGACTGAAAAAAAACCAGCGAAAAAGGCTCCTGCTAAAAAAGCTGTAGCTAAAAAAGAGACTGAAGAAAAACCAGCGAAAAAAGCAACTAAGAAAGACGCTGAATAATCGTTGATTCATCTTATAAAAGAAAAGCCGTTCCTGCTATCAGGGACGGCTTTTTATATTCTTGTCAGTATTGAGTACAAACAGAAGATAATGAGAACAGAGAGCCTTACAACAATAAATTCAACCTATCTAACTCTGAAAAGTTAAAGCCGAAATAATCGTATTAAAAAAGTAGAGCTATACTCTACTTCTTTAATCTCTTAGTTCAATAATAGACTTAACGTTTGGGTTTATTCACATCAAGAAATTTCCAACCTACAGAAACCGTAAATGCGTTTGTAGGATCCATTGTTATCTCTTGTCCATCTAACGTTTTGTAATGATATAGTTGCTGCATCAAGTTATATCGTACATCAAAGGATAAAAACCAAATATCTAATCCCAATCCAGCATCCAATCCGATTTGAGATTTTCGAGCTACAACCGTAAGATCTTGCACATTTTCGATTTTTTTATCTGAACCTGCATTAAAACGGAATTTAGGGCCAGCCATAATTCGCAAATTAAACTTT
>DATFIF010000068.1:0-41740 GCA_035270405.1 Paludibacteraceae bacterium
AGCTCAATTACTTTTTCGAGCGAACGCAAACGCGCTTGGTCGGTGTTGGGTAGTCGTCTGTAAGGCATAAGATATAGGGTTATTAAGGTTGTTAAAGTTACCAAGTAGCTAATCGATACGACCCATTAGCTGTTTAGCCAAATTAATAAGTGGCTGTTTATCAGTTTTATGACCTGAAATTTTCGACAGAGCTTCCATTCCGCGATTATAATAATCAGCCATAGCTTCTTCACACAGTTGCGGAATCGTTAGTTCATTATACATGGACCTAATAGAAGTTATCTTGGCCTGTTCAGATATCGTTGTATCGTTCAATGTGGCTTTTAGTCTGTGTCGCTTCTTACTATCACTCTTTGCTAAAGCGTTAATAAGCAAAAAAGTCTTTTTACCACATACAATATCTCCTCCAATACGTTTTCCGAAAGTCGTTGCATCACCATAAGTATCCAAATAATCATCTCGCAACTGAAAAGCGATACCCATAGCAATACCAAATTCGTAAAGATTCACAGCATCTTCATCAGAAGCGCCACCAAGGATTGCTCCAATTTGCAAAGCAGCTCCCAATAATACGGCTGTTTTTAGACGAATCATGTTGAAGTATTCGTCTAATGCCACCTCTTCGCAACTCTCAAAATTCATATCATATTGCTGACCTTCACATACTTCAAGCGCTGTACGCGTGAAAATTGGGAATATGTTTGTCCAATACTTAACAGGTGTTTTTTCTAAAAACTGATACGATTTTATCATCATCGCATCACCAGACAAAATAGCGGTATTAGCATCCCATTTTTTATGTACGGTCAATCTATTTCGGCGAGTTTCTGCATGATCCATAATATCATCATGCAACAATGTAAAATTATGAAACACTTCTATGGCCAATGCCGCAGGCAAAGCATCTTCTTTTGAGCCACCGAAAAGTTCACAACCCATCAATACCAATGCGGGACGAATGCGTTTACCACCACTTTCAAGCGTATAACCTATGGGTAAATAAAGTTCACGAGGAGAAAGATTCCAATCGAGTGCTTCTAATTGTTTATTTAAGTATGTATGCATGACTAAATGATAACCAATTTGTTATTGGTTGCGAATATAGTTTCTTTTTTTATTGTAGCAATGATTCGCAATAATTTTACCGAATTGTTTAATTTTATTTATTATTTTATAACTTCATTTAACTCTAAAACGTATAAAATCAAAAAAATGCTAGGTAAATCTATATTTTACCTAGCATTCTATATCATTATCAACTGGCGTCTTGTTCAGGAATTCAACTCATTCTCGATAATATCTGTCATTACATCTTTAATATCGAGTCCTGCTGCCTGAATTTGTTGTGGAATAAAGCTTGTTTCCGTCATGCCTGGCGTAGTATTGACCTCGAGCAAGTTAACGATTCCGCTAGAATTCACAATGTAATCGACGCGAATGATGCCTTTTGCATTCAAGAGTGTGTAAATTCGCTGAGTCATAGATTGTATTTGCTGTGTGAGTTCCATGGATATTCTAGCAGGCGTAATCTCTTCAACTTGTCCATTATATTTAGCATCATAATCGAAAAATTCATTTTTAGTGACCACCTCAGTGATGGGAAATACCACTGATTTAGCTTTAGTTTTGTACATACCACACGTCACTTCCGTACCACTTAAAAAACTTTCAATGATGACTTCATCGCCTTCAGAAAAGGCTTTGGCAATAGCAGGTTGCACTTGGTCAATCGTCTTCACTTTAGTTATACCAAAACTGCTGCCGCCTTCGTTGGGCTTTATAAAACATGGGAAACCAATTTTTTTAGCAACAAGAGATTCTTCAATCGATTCTCCGGTTCGCAACATAATAGACTCCGCCACTTGAAAACCAAAACTTTTGAGGTAATTATTACAAACGTATTTATCAAACGTAAGCGCTGCCTGAAGCACATCGCAACACGAAAACGGTAATCCGATTAACCGAAAATAACCTTGTAAAATACCATTTTCACCCGGCGTGCCATGTATGGTGATATAAGCAAAATCAAAACATATTTTTTCTCCATCAACCAGAAACGAAAAATCATTTTTATCAATTGGCAATTGGCGTCCATCTGGCAATTGAACTTGCCAAACTTTACCCACAATCGTAACGATGTACTTGGTGTATTTGTCACTATCAATAAAGGAATTTAAACCTGCGGCACTACGTAAAGAGACTTCCCATTCAGAAGAATCGCCTCCTGCGACAATTGCAATAATTCTTTTCATCATATTTGGGTTAAAACAAACTATTCTTGTAAACTATTCGGTACGTATTTTCTCCATTTGTCAAGCAATTCAGCCATATCTTGAGGCAATTCACTATCAAATTGCATCTTTTCTCCAGTCGTTGGATGAACAAAACCTAATGTTTTTGCATGCAATGCTTGACGAGGACAAATATCAAAGCAGTTTTTAACGAACTGTTTATACTTTGACGCTGTAACTCCTTTGAGGGGTTCATTACCACCATAACGCACGTCGTTGAAAAGCGTGTGTCCAATATGCTTTAAATGGACACGAATTTGGTGCGTACGCCCTGTTTCTAAGCGACATTCAACTAACGTTACATACGTAAAGCGCTCTATAACTTTATAATGTGTAACGGCATGTTTAGCCGCCTCATTTTCCCCATCAGGAAAAACTTTAAACAACATCCGATCACGTGGATCACGTGCTAAGGAACCAATAATAGTTCCTTCATCCTCCTTCACCACTCCCCAAACTAAAGCATTATAAGTTCGTTCAGTTGTTTTATTGAAAAACTGTAAAGCTAATTTAGACTTGGCATCTTCATTTTTTGCAATTAAAATCAATCCCGAAGTATCTTTATCTATCCTATGTACCAATCCTATACGTGGATCATTCGCATCAAAATGAGGATTATCTTTCAAATGCCAAGCAATGGCGTTAAGTAACGTTCCATCAAAATTGCCAAAACCAGGATGAACCACTAAATCTGGTTGTTTATTTACGACCATAAGATCCGCATCTTCATAAACTACATTCAGCGGAATATCTTGAGGCGTAATTGAAAAGTCATTTTTGGGATAGTCGAGCACAATGCTAATAACATCGTTGGGCTTTACACGATAATTAGATTTTACGGGTTGGTCATTGACTAAAATTGTTTCTGCATCAGCCGCTTCTTGTATGCGATTACGAGAGATATTGGACATGCAATTAACCAAATACTTATCGACACGAAGTAAGGCTTGACCCTTATCCACCACAAAGCGAAAGTGTTCGAATTGTTCATTCTGAGACAATGACTCTTCGAGTTCGTCGTCTATTTCATCGAAAAGTTGATTAGTTTGCATGCCAAATGGAAATTTAAAAGAATTCCTCGTCCGTATTTTGTTTAGGACTCTTTTCGTATACTTTATTCGGAGTTTTGGTTAACCAAATATTGATGCGTCGACCAACCTCATAAGACGTTGTAGGTTCTGGGAATTGTCGATAGACAAAATAATTAGCTTTATCTGACTCATTCATCGGAGGTACATCAAAGTCGACCGAACCGACCACAAAGTCATTTTGTAATATGAGCTGTTCAGCCGTAGATTGTGTTACACTTAGTAAATCAGGCGTCACAGCGGTTTCTCCAAAAGTTTTGGAACCAACAATTAGAACCACGGAAGCGCCATCATGCAGACGATCGCCAGCACTCACGGGAGTTTGACCAACACGAATACCCATTACCAAATCAGGAAATTCAGAAGGTTTGTACTCAATATCGCCCACTACAAAGCCAATAGCTTCTAATGTGGCGCGAGCCTGACGAAAAGAAACATTTTGAACTTGTGGCAGCACAATCATTTTATCAGATTTAGAATTAATCGTCAAATAAATTTTACGCCCAGTTTTGACTGTACTTTCAGCCCTTGGTGTTTGTTCTAAAATTTCACCTTGTAATTTATTTCGTACATAGACAGAGTCAATCACTTCATAAGTGAGTTCTTGTTGTTTAAATAAAATTTCCGCCTCTTCCACATAAAGCCCTGTTACGTTTGGTACGGTAACTCCTTCGCCATGTTTGGTAACAAATTTCAGCGAAAACAAAACAACAACTACCACTACAACTCCCAATAGAATTGCTAAACCTAAATTTATCCAAAAGAATTTACTTTTGAGAAAACTAAACATTGTTTGTAAACTCATACTACTAACGTGTTGAATTAAGGTGATAAATAACGCCCAAAGGTACACTTATTTTATAAATAAACCTCTAGAAATAAAAAAAAGCAAAGATGGAAATCTTCACTTTTTCTTATTTTTTTGTGGTTTAAATTTCTAAACCGTTAAGCTTTTTTGCAGTATTCTTCAGATACTGACAATTTTTTTCTGCCACGAGCACGACGTGCTGATATGGTACGACGACCGTTTGCAGTTGCCATTCTTTCGCGAAAACCATGTTTGTTTTTGCGTTTTCTGTTCGAGGGTTGAAATGTTCTTTTCATTGCTATCGATATTTTGTATTATTTTCTGATGCGTCAATTAGGGCTGCAAAGATAGATATATTTTTTTAATGCACAAACAAAGAACTCTATTTTTTGTTGAAAACTTTTTCAATAGCATAAAAACGACCGTTTTTTCACTAAAAAATTGTACCTTTGCGCCTCAATTACTGAAAACTCAACAGAGAAAAAGAGCGTACAAATAAATTTCAAGTTAATTGACAGAATTATAAGTATATAAATACAGTATGAAAAAACTTTTTATAGAAACATACGGATGCCAAATGAATGTAGCTGATAGTGAGGTTGTAGCCTCTATAATGCAATCGGATGGATTTGAACTTACTGACTCAATAGCCGAAGCGGATGCTATTTTTGTAAATACGTGTTCCATCAGAGATAATGCCGAACAGAAAGTGTTGAATCGGTTACAATTTTTTCAATCGCTCAAACGTAAAAAAAAGGGGCTGATTATTGGTGTGATTGGTTGTATGGCAGAACGTGTGCAAGACGAATTAATCAAAGAGCACGGCGTGGATTTCGTTGCTGGTCCTGATGCTTATCTCGATTTACCCAATTTAGTTGGCGCCGTGGAGCAAGGTGAAAAAGCGATTAACATTGAATTATCAACCACCGAAACCTACCGTGATGTGCTACCAGCACGCATTGGCAAATCAATTTCGGGTTTTGTAAGCATTATGCGAGGTTGTAATAATTTTTGTTCGTATTGCATTGTTCCCTACACGCGCGGACGAGAACGTAGTCGCGATATGATAAGTATATTAAACGAAGTAAAAGATTTAGCTGCAAGAGGTTACAAAGAAGTAACACTGCTCGGTCAAAATGTAAATTCGTATCATTTCGTGGAAAAAACCACAGAAATAGGTTTCCCGGAACTACTAGAACAAGTTGCCATTGCTGTACCAAATATGCGTATTCGGTTCACCACATCGCATCCCAAAGATATGAGCGATGCCACATTAGAGGTTATTGCGAAATGTCCAAATATGTGCCAATTCATTCATCTTCCAGTACAAAGCGGAAGCAATAATGTGTTGAAAGCCATGAATCGTAAATACACACGCGAATGGTATTTGGAACGCATCGCAGCCATTCGTCGAATTTTACCAAAAGCAACTATTGGCACTGATATTTTTTGTGGATTCCACAACGAAAGCGAAGAAGATCACCAACAAACATTAAGTTTGATGCGAGAAGTGGGATTTGATGCTGCGTTTATGTTTAAATATTCAGAACGTCCAGGCACTTTTGCAGCAAAAAATCTACCCGACAACATTTCAGAAGAAGAGAAGATTCGGCGTTTAAATGAAATTATTACATTGCAACTTGAACTAAGTCACGAATCGAACAAGCGCGATATTGGTAAAACGTTTGAGGTATTGGTTGAGGGCTATTCAAAACGTTCTCGCGAACATTTCTCAGGACGAACTTCACAAAACAAAATGGTGGTTTTCCCTAAATCAGGTCGCAAAATAGGTGATTTCGTTCATGTGACCATTACCGAAGCAAGTGCAGCAACTTTAATTGGCGAATTGGCAGAGTAAAACTTTCAAAAAATTAAAATAAACTAAATATGTCGTTACAATGTGGAATCGTTGGCTTGCCCAACGTTGGTAAATCAACTCTTTTCAATTGCTTGTCGAATGCTAAAGCGCAAGCAGCAAATTTTCCATTTTGCACCATTGAACCAAATGTGGGCGTCATCACAGTGCCAGACGAACGTCTGAATAAATTAGCAAAACTCGTTAATCCACAGCGCATTGTGCCTACTACGGTGGAAATTGTAGATATTGCTGGACTCGTTAAAGGAGCAAGTAAAGGCGAGGGATTGGGTAACAAATTTTTAGCAAATATTCGCGAAACTGATGCCATTCTTCATGTGTTGCGCTGTTTTGACGATCCAAATGTGGTTCATGTGGACGGTTTGGTAAATCCAGTACGCGACAAAGAAATTATTGATGCCGAACTGATGATAAAGGATCTTGAGACGGTTGAAAGTCGTATTCAAAAAGTACAAAAACAAGCACAAACTGGCGGAGATAAACAGGCTAAAATAGCTTATGACGTACTTGTTAAATATAAATCGGCTTTAGAACAAGGGAAGCCAGCTCGTTCGGTTCAATTGGAAAATAAAGAAGACCAAACAATGGCTAATGAGTTCTTTTTACTCACATCGAAACCCGTAATGTACGTTTGTAATGTAGACGAAGCATCAGCAGCTACTGGAAATAGCTACGTAGAAGCTGTAAAAGAGGCTGTAAAAGACGAAAATGCTGAAGTTCTGATAGTAGCTGCTAAAATTGAATCGGAAATTACAGAACTAGACACGTATGAAGAGCGTCAAATGTTTTTGGAAGAGGTTGGATTAAAAGAATCTGGCGTAGCGCGACTCATCAATGCAGCGTATCACTTACTCAAATTAAAAACATTTTTCACTGTCGGCGTACAAGAAGTAAGGGCGTGGACATTTATAGATGGCTTCAAAACGCCACAATGTGCTGGAGTTATTCACACTGATTTTGAAAAAGGATTTATCCGTGCAGAAGTAATAAAATACGATGACTTTATTCAATACGGAAGCGAAAATGCCATCAAAGAAGCTGGTAAACTTGGTATTGAAGGTAAAGAATACTTAGTAAAAGATGGCGATATTATGCATTTTAGATTTAATGTTTAACTAAAGAGTTGCACATTCCATAAAAAAGAGTTTCCAATTGGAAACTCTTTTTTATGGTTAGCTATCAGTCAGTTTATAAAACTGGTGTTACTACGGAATCATACATTTCGTCAATCATTGATTTGTAATTTTGCAAAATCACAGCACGACGTAATTTCAACGTGGCTGTAATTTCACCTGCATCTATAGAAAAGCCTTTCTTAATAAGACGGAATCTTTTGATTTTTTCAAAACTTGCCATTTCTACTTGTCCTTCGGCTATTCGCTCTTCATAAAACTTGAGAATAGTTGGATTCTCTAACAAATCTTCCATACGCTCATAACTTATTTGATGTTCTTTAGCCAAAGCAGTTACAGCATCTAAATTGGGAGCAATGATAGCTGTTACATAGTTGCGATTATTGCCAATTACAGCAATTTGATCAATATAACGATCGGCACCTAATTTTGTTTCGATTTGCTGTGGAGCAATGTATTTACCATTAGAAGTTTTGAACAGGTCTTTTATACGATCAGTCATCACTAAGTGCTTACCGTCAATTAGTTTACCAGCATCACCCGTACGGAACCAACCATCAATAAAGGCCGCTTCGGTAGCTTCAGGTTTATTATAATAACCAGAAGTCACCGTTTTACCTTTCACCAAGATTTCATTGTCCTCTCCAATTTTAACTTGTACTCCAGGCATCACTGTACCTATAGAGCCAATACGATAATCGTAGTAATCATAACAACAAACAGTAGCTGTTGTTTCGGTTAAACCGTAACCGTAAGTAATAGGTATGCCGAGACTGCGAAAAAACACTGTTAATTTATCGTCAAGTGCAGCTCCTGCCACAGGGAACAGGTGTCCACGTTCAATACCAATAGCCTTTTTCAACGTACTAAAAATCATTTTATCAGCAATCAGATAGCGTATGAGTAATCCCAACGGTGGAGATTTTCTGATTCGCTTATATTCTAAGTTATAAGTGGCCCCTACAGCAACAGCCCAAGTTACTAATCCTTTCTTTAAAGGAGTAAATGTTTCTATTTTTTCTTGAACACCAGCTGCCACTTTTTCCCAAAAACGAGGCACACTACACATGAGTGTTGGTCTTACCTCTTTAATCGTTTGTTGAACCTCTACAGGGCGAAGATTCAGGTAAACTTTAATATCTTTATACATACAGAAATAACTCCAAGCGCGCTCAAAAATATGAGACATAGGTAAAAACGCAATGGATTTTTCGCGTTTACCAATCGTAACTAGACGTTCGTCATGAATTCGTAAAATTTCTAACAAAGACGTATGTAGCAACATCACACCCTTAGGTTCACCAGTGGTTCCCGAAGTGTACATAATCACAGCTAAATCCTCAGCTTTAGCAGCTTTTTTGCGGCGTTCTACCTCTTTATCATGGGTCATATCTCTACCCAAAGCCAAGAAATCTTCAAAATACATGGCTCGTTTTTCACCTTTCAAATCAACGCTACTATCAAACACCACAATGCGTTTCAATAATTTAGAAGTTGTTATCACTTCCAAAGCACTATCGTATTGTTGTTGCTCGCCCACAAAAATCAATGAGATATTTGCATCATTCACAATATAATCAATTTGTGAAGCAGAAGCCGTAGCGTACATAGGTACTGATACGGCACGATTTGCAAAATTCGCAAAATCGGCAATCACAGCATGAGGTTTATTCTGAGAACAAATAGCAATATTATCGTGTTCTTTCACACCAATTTCGACCATAGCACGTGCAGCACTCTGCACTTTTTCAGCTAACTCGCTCCAAGTAATGCCAACCCATTTGGTAAGAGAGTTGTCACGATAAAATAAAATTCTGTGATTCCCGCGCTTTCTAGCTTTAGCAAACACAAATTTTGAGAAATGAATGAATTCCATAATGAAATTATTTTAGTTAATACTCAATGATGTTAAACTATATTCAGTTTACGTAACGCTTGTTTTGAGGCATTTTGCTCTGCTTTACGCTTTGCAAAACCTACACCCAAACCCAATTCGATATCGTCAACATATACTTTTGAATGAAATTTTATCAAATTACCAGCTTGAGGGTCTTCTGCTATCATCTCAAAACGAATGACTTTATGTTGTTTTTGTCCCCATTCAATCAGTTTCGACTTGAAGTTCTCCTCCGTTTTCGCCAATCTTTCTAAATTTACATAACGCGCCACGAGTTGGTTCTCCACAAACCCTTTACAAACATCGTAACCGCGATCAAGATAAATAGCTCCAACTAAAGCCTCTAGAGCATTACCAAAAATATGTCGGTTATTATTTGATTTGTGACCCAAAACCAATTCTGGTAAACCTATTTTTTTGGCTAAATCATCTAAATTCTCACGTTTCACTATTTTACTACGCATCATGGTCATAAACCCTTCGTTTTGCGTAGGAAAACGTTGATATAACAACTCGCTTATAATAGCTCCAAGCAACGCATCTCCTAAAAACTCCAAACGCTCATTATTGAGCTGTTGTCCCTGTTCATCTTTAACAAAGGCTGATTTATGTAATAGTGAAAGCTGATAATACGCTTCGTTGATGGGAACAAATCCCACCACTGAAATCAATTGTTGTTGAAGCAAAGAAAGCTCGCAAGGTGGATTCTGCTTTTTAGGTAAAAGTTGTTTGAAAAATGATTTAATCATTCAAAAAAAGAATCTTGTTTTCGGGTACAAAGGTAAGGCTTTTTTTAATGCACATGATAAAACTGCTCATTTATTTGCAAAATGTGTAATTTTTAAATTTTTGAACACTAAATTTCTACCGAATTCAACAACTTAAAAGTCATACGATGGTGAGATGTTGTGCCATATCGAGCGATAGCTGTACGGTGTTTAAGTGTAGGGTAGCCTTTATTTGATTTCCATTCGTATAAAGGAAATTGATCAGCCAAGGCAATCATGTAATCGTCCCGATAAGTTTTGGCAAGTACGGAAGCGGCGGCAATGGACAGATATTTTCCATCGCCTTTAACAATGGTATGATGAGGAATGTCTTGGTATTTTTTGAAGCGATTGCCATCGATAATTAGATGCTCTGGACGTAGAGATAATCCATCTACTGCACGATGCATCGCCAAGATAGAGGCATTCAAAATATTAATTTTGTCAATTTCGGGAGCATCCACACGCGCTACAGACCAGGCTAATGCCTGTTGTTCAATGATAGGGCGTAATGCATAACGTTGATGTTCGGTCAGTTGTTTACTATCGTTAAGTAAAGGAGATGAAAAATCAGCTGGCAAAATAACTGCGGCTGCAAAAACAGGACCAGCCAAACAACCTCGCCCCGCTTCATCGCAGCCGGCCTCGATGCAATCGACGGTAAAATAGGATGCCAACGGTTGATGAGTTTTCACACTATTCACATTTTATAGATTATAAATCACTTGTAATAAAGTTTGTCCCACTACGTACAAGGTATTCTTATCGATATTCTTCATAGTATCATCCACTGTGTGCCAATAATCGCCAAAACCAGTAGCTCCATACGGATTATATTGAATGATGTCGATACAAGGAATGTTGGCCACTCGGTTCACGTATAAATGGTCGTCGGTAATGGCGCCACCTGAATTGTTAAGAAAGTAGTTTCCAAAACCAAGAGATTGGGCACTGCTCCAAACTTTTTCCACAGCAAAAGAGGCGTAATAAGTAGAGATTTGTTCTTTGTAAAATTGTGCTCCTGGAGCACCCACCATATCCAATAAAATACCAAAATCGGCTTTGTAACTGTTTTTCTTCGCCTGTTCAGCCCAATATTGTGAGCCCAAGCACCAGGTATCTTCACGTTGTGGTCCACTATAAAATTCAGGCGTTCCCCAATCCTCTAAATCAAAAAGCACAATATCAACGCCAACAGTAGGTTGATTTACATGTAATTGACGAGCAACCTCTAGCAAAACACCCACGCCACTAGCGCCATCATTAGCACCTAAAATCGGCGTTTGATGGTTAGCAGAATTTTTATCACGATCGGCATACGGACGTGTATCCCAATGAGCACATAATAAAATACGCTTGGTAGCTTTTTGATTATAAGTGGCTATCACATTTTTAAATGGCATCTTACGACCGTCATACAAAACAGCTTCGCCACTCTGAATTTCTACCTGAGCGCCAAAATTTTGAAGAACTTTCACAAAATAATCGGCACAAGCTGTGTGCGCTTTTGTATTAGGAACACGTGGTCCAAAATCTACTTGCTTTTGTACAAATTGATAGGCTGAATCGCCGCTAAATGTAGGAACAAAAATTACATTCGCAGGTTTTTCATCTGATTTAGTTTGACCAGCACAAGCCGTAAAAAAAAAGACGCTACATAAAAGTAATAGATTAAAGTTACTCACTTTTAGTATGAATTTAGAGGAAATCATAGTTGAAAATCAAGAGCAATACTCTGTTGAGTAACTCCGTTCATGTGTTTTTTGACAATATTACAATGATAAGGATCAGTTTGATACTCGTCTAATGCTGCCCAACTATCGACTAAAACCTCAAGAAGAATATCAAACGAACGCGGAGAATGTAATTCGTTAATATGAACTTCTATGTTTTTCGCACTTGGAACTTTACCTTCCATCGATTTCAAAACTGTTTGAGCTTGAAGGCAATTTTCGGGACTGTTTTCAGTCAATTTGAAACAGACAACATGTTTTACCATAATAAATGAGTTTTTTATTCTTCTTCTTTATACCAGCTTGCGTAAATTGAATAGTTATGAGCAATTTTTTGGTTTATTTCTTTCGCTTGTTCAGACGACACCTCTTTAACTTGCTTAGCAGGAATTCCAGCCCAAATAGTATAAGGTGGCACAATGGTATTACTCAAAACCAAGGCATTTGCTGCGATAATTGAGCCTTCGCCTACAATAGCACCATCTAAAACAGTAGAACCCATACCAATCAGCGCATAATCTTTTAAAGTGGCTCCGTGAATATTGGCATTGTGCCCAACAGAAACGTAATCGCCAATATGAATTTGCGACTTCTCGTAAAGCGTGTGCAACACAGCACCGTCCTGAATATTCACATGATTACCAATTCGAATAGAATTAACATCGCCGCGCACCACGGCACTAAACCAAATGCTACAATCTTCACCAATCACAGTATCGCCAATAATGGTGGCATTATCAGCCAAAAAACAGTTTTCGCCAATCTGAGGCGTAAAGCCGCGTACCGATTTTATCAAAGCCATATTTAAGAAAATTACAAGTTTGTTGCTACAAAAATACGCTTTTTATCTCAAATGGAGAAAAAAACGCTTTTTAAAAACGAAATTCTGGAAAATTCTCCCATAATTTTATGCGAAAATGATAATTATAAAGTTTATGACTATTGAAATTGCACAAAAAGAGGCTTTTGAGCACCATTTTAAAACCTGAACTTAATTTAATCACTATCAACGAATTGTAAAAAATCAAAAAAACAGAACCATGTGCAAACTGCTCATTTCTGTCAATTATGTGCGATATTAAGTAATATTATAAATCAAAACAAGGTTGATTGAAAAAAAATCACTTACTTTGCAAATCAAAATTTTAATATTTTATTAACCCAAACATTTTTGAATTATGTCACAATTAGAAGAAAAAGTAAAAGCTATTATTGTTGAGAAATTAGGCGTTGACGCTGCAGAAGTAACAAACGAAGCAAGTTTCACAGGTGATTTAGGCGCAGATTCTTTGGATACTGTAGAATTAATTATGGAATTCGAAAAAGAATTTAACATTCAAATTCCAGAAGAAGCAGCAGAAAAAATTGCTACTGTTGGCGATGCAGTTACTCACATCGAAGCAGCAACGAAATAATAACTTTTTCTCTACTTTTATGCAATTAAAACGAGTAGTAGTTACCGGCCTGGGTGCCGTCACTCCACTTGGTAACACTGTCCCAGAATTATGGGACAGCGTTGTAAATGGTAAGAGCGGTGCTGCTCCGATTACCCGCTTTGACACCTCCAATTTTAAAACAAAATTTGCTTGCGAAGTCAAAAACTTCAACGTGCTTGACTTTATCGACCGCAAAGAAGCGCGTAAAATGGATGTATCTTCACAATACGCTTTCGTAGCTGCAGATGAAGCCATAGCTGATGCAAAAATTGACATTGAAAAGGAGAATTTAGACAAGATTGGAGTTATTTTCGGTGTTGGTATTGGTGGTATTAAAACCTTTGAAGAAGAAATACTAGCGTATGCAAAAATCAAAGATACCATCGGACCAAAATTCAACCCGTTTTTTATCCCGAAAATGATTGCTGATATTGGTCCTGGTCATATTTCAATCAAATATGGTTTCCGTGGACCTAATTTCACCACCACATCGGCGTGTGCCTCTTCTACAAATGCTCTTGCTGATGCTTTTAACTATATCCGTTTGGGTAAAGCTAATATCATTGTAACGGGTGGCGCAGAAGCTGCAATTACTGAATCTGCTGTTGGTGGTTTCAGTTCTATGAATGCTATTTCAACTCGCAACGACTCGCCTGAAACAGCATCACGCCCATTTAGCAATAGTCGCGATGGTTTTGTGATTGGTGAAGGTGGCGTTTGTCTTATTCTTGAAGAATATGAGCATGCCAAAGCACGAGGCGCTAAAATGTATGCTGAATTAGTTGGTGCTGGGCTTAGCGCAGACGCTTATCACATAACGGCACCACACCCAGAAGGGTTAGGAGCTATGCTTGTAATGAGAAATGCCTTAGAAGACGCCGAAATGCAACCAGAAGATATTGATTACATCAATGTACATGGAACATCGACACCACTAGGAGATATTGCAGAAACCAAAGCTATCAAAAGTGTATTTGGCGAATCTGCGTACAAATTAAACATTAGTTCTTCTAAATCGATGACTGGTCACTTACTTGGTGCTACAGGAGCTTTGGAGGCTTTAATTTGCGTTCTTTCTATTCAGAACAGCATTATTCCACCAACTATCAACTTTACCGAAGGTGATGAAGATCCTGAAATTGATTATAAGTTGAATTTCACATTTAATCACGCTCAAAAACGCGAAGTACGTGCTGCCTTGTCGAATACATTCGGATTTGGTGGTCATAACGCAAGCGTTATTTTTAAGAAAATGAGCTAGTTACCAATTAGCAACTCCTATTAAAATAAGGCTCTCAACATGATGTTGAGAGCCTTATTTAATTTTACGTTATTGGTATGACAACAACTTGTATAAAACGGATGCAGTTAACGCTTTTTAGGACTACGTGCAGCCTTTTGTTGTTGGCGTTGAGCTTCTTCTAAGCGAGCCATAAATCCCGATTTTTTAGCAGGCTTTTGCTTTTTAGCTTCTAATTTCTTGAGTACTTTTTCTTCGTTCACAAACAAACGGAACAAATAAGTTTGCCCAATGGTAATCAATAATGAAATGAAATAGTAATAGCTCAAACCTGATGCATAATCGTTGAACATGAACATGAAC
This sequence comes from Paludibacteraceae bacterium, assembly GCA_035270405.1. Taxonomy (GTDB): domain Bacteria; phylum Bacteroidota; class Bacteroidia; order Bacteroidales; family Paludibacteraceae; genus W0P28-013. The sequence continues at coordinate 14,633 of DATFIF010000068.1, forward strand.
ATGAATGGCATCAAATACATCATCCATTTCATAGCAGCCATTTGCTGTCCACCCATCTGATTCGCCATATTCAATTTTGTATAAATGACATTTGTGATAGTCATCAACAAGCAGAACAAACTGATATGATTACCAAAATAAGGCGAGATAAGTGGAATATAAACATCCCAACTAAAAATAGCATCGTAGCTTGATAAATCGGCAGCCCACAAGAAACTTTCCTGACGCAACTCGATAGCAGATGGGAAAAAAGCGAACATGGCAAATAAAATAGGCATTTGCAATAACATCGGCAAACAACCACTCATAGGACTCACGCCCACACGTTTATATAAAGCCATTGTTGCCTGCTGACGTTCCATCGCTTTATCGGCTGGAATTTTAGCATTGATTTCGTCAATTTGTGGTTTTAGCACACGCATTTTAGCGGTCGACATGTATGATTTATAGGTGAATGGCAACAGTATCAATTTGATAACAAATGTCATCAGTAGAATAATAAGTCCGTAGTTACCAATAAAACTACCGAAAAAATTAAACATTGGGATAATAAGCAAACTACTTACCCAACGGAACAGACTCCAACCTAACGGAATAAGTTCTTGTAAACGCAATTTCTGGTCACTTGCAACATCTTTGTCATAATGACTGAGGGTTTTATAGTGATTGGGACCCAAGAATATGCGAAATTTAGAAGATTCTGCACCTCTAGGATCAAAAGTGACTGCTGTTTCTGCTTTGTAGTTTTTAAGATATCCTGACGTCTCACTTTCCACAACACTTTCGAGTGCGGTAGATGTAAATGAATTTTCGGCAATGAAAACCGTGCTAAAAAATTGGTCTTTAAAAGCAATCCAACGAACTTTACCTGTGGGTTTTTGCGCATCGTCTTTCGACTCACTTAATTTTTCCATGTCATCGGCCGCATAGCGGAAATTAAGTGTAGCATAGCGACTTTCAAATTTGCGACCTTTTTCCTGTTGACGCACACGTTGACTCCACTTCATTTGAAGTGCATTCATCGTAGGATCCAAATAATTCATCATATTGTGCGCCTGAATATCAAAATGCACCATATAATCATCCTTTGGCAGTGTGTAAGTAAAATCGATATAACTATCAGAATTAATAGATAAACGCATCACCATTGTTTGTGCGCTGGTATCTGCCACCTGTTTTTGTGGAACAAAAAAGAGTTCTTTGGTATTTAACACACGATTATTTCGGGTCAACAACGTAAAGTCTAGTTCACTCTCTTTGCCTTCGAACAATATTAAAGGCAACGAATCATGTGTTTGATAATTTTTCAATTGAGCCGAATAAATACGACCACCTTTATTCGTAAAGACTAATTTAAGAAGATCATTTTCAAGCGTCACAAACTCTTCAGTACCTTCAGCTGAATTAGCAAAATCGCCATACAAAGCCGTTGGAGAATATTCTGGCGTTTCAGCAACAACGGGTTCCTGTGCTGTTTGTACTTCTAATGCCTTTTCAGCTAAGCGATTTGATTCTTCTACCATCGCAATAGAGTCACGATAATGCTCTTTGGCAGCCTTTTCTTCTGCGGTTGGTTGCGTGAACCAATTAAATCCAAGAATAATTGCTAAAATAAGAACAATTCCAAAAATTGAATTTTTATCCATAAAAATTAAGTTAGTTGTATAAGCACGTTAATTAGCTGATTACGAAACCGTTCGACAAAGTGCCTAAATTGCTTATAATAAATACGTAAAACAAAGGGCAAAGGTAAAAAAAATGTTTGAATTCGTAAGTTTTTTTCATCACAATCACTGAAATTTGCACACTTTAGCTAAATTGAGAATTTTTTAACCGCTTTAGTGGCAATGATTAGAAAAAAAAACGTAATTTTGCACACTATTGTAAATTTAAGCCTAAAATGAAGACTCCAAAAGTTTCAAAAACGCGTGTACTCATGGTTGACGTTGCTCGTCGACTTTTTGCACAGCATGGAAAAGAGAATGTAACGATGAACGATATTGCTGTTGCTTCTGGCAAAGGTCGTCGAACACTTTATACCTATTTCGGGAGCAAAGACGAAGTCTATTTAGCCGTTATTGAAAATGAATTAGACTTGATGGTTGAGCGCTTACAAGAGGTTTTACGTCTACCAATCTCTCCGGAAAAAAAATTAGAGGAGTATGTTTTTGTGCATTTCGAAGCCGTAAAAGAAGCTATTACACGCAACGGCTCGCTACGTGCCGATTTTTTTCGAAATATCTACGAAGTGGAAAAAGCGCGTCGTCCGATTGATATCAAAGAGATTCGTATGATTCGTGAAATTATGGAGGAAGGTGCCGTTAAAGGCGTTTTTCGTTTGCAAAGCACACAATGGGCTTCTATGATGTTTTTATATGCGCTGAAAGGGCTAGAAACGCCTTATATTAACAATAATATCAGTAACTACATTAAAGATCATCGCACACAAATTATGACTGTAATTTTAAACGGTATTTTATCGGATAAATATGAATATTAAAACAATGAGCAAAAGTGATTTAAGACGCGAAATTGTGCTGCTTCTGGCTTATCCATTTATAAGATTTGCCATTCTTATTGTACGTGTTTTACCTAAGAGCTCACGTAATAAACTCGCTGTTTTTATTGGAAATTTTTCATACAGATTCAATAAAAAAACACGAACTCGCACGTTGGGAAATCTTACTATCGGTTATGGTGAGGTAAAATCGTCAGAAGAAATAGAAACCATGGCGCGTGAAGTCCTTATAAATCTGAACAAATCTATCATTGACCATTTTGCAACAGCTCACATTACGAATCGTACTGAGTTTTTTAAATTTGTGACCGTGATGGGTGAAGAGCATTTGCGAAAAGCTTACGAACAAAAACGCGGCGTAATATGCCTCATTCCACATTTAAGTTCGTGGGAATTATCAGCGGTTACACCTCCAATGTTGGGATATAAAAGCTGCGGAGCTAGCAAAAATGTCAAAGGTTTTTTACTACATCGCATGATGGTGGGTTTCCGCGAACGACGTGGTATGCGCAACATTTCACGTGAAGGATCGTACGAAACGCTCGTCAAAGCGTTGAATGCTGGCGAATGTTTAATTATCATGATTGACCAAGATACCAAAGTAAAAGGTCTGTTTGTCGATTTTTATGGCAAAAAAGCTTACACGCCAATGGGCGTAGCTCGCTTAGCGCTCGAAACCAATGCCATAGTGGTCCCAATGGCTACAACACGCTTGGCTGATAGTTCGTATCAATTCACGATCTATCCCGCTATCGAAACAATTCGCACAGGCGACACCGAAAAAGATTTATACGCTAACACGCAATTGGAAACAAAAGTGATGGAAACTATCATTCGTGAAGCACCTACACAATGGGTTTGGATGCATCATCGCTGGAAAACCACACCAGAAAATCTCAAGATTTATCTGGAAAGACGCGCTCTGGAAAAACAGCTAAACGCACAGAAAAAATAAACAGGACACATGAAACGCATTGGAGTTTTATCTGACACGCACGCATTTCTCGATGAGCGCATTTTTGAACACTTTAAGGAGTGCGACGAGATTTGGCACGCAGGAGATATTGGCTCAACAGCAGTAATTGAAAAATTGGCGAAGTTTAAACCTCTTCGCGCTGTGTATGGTAATGTGGATGGTGGTTCTGTACGTATAAATTATCCAGAATTTTTGAGCTTCAAATGTGAAGAAGTTTCCGTTTTACTCACACATATTGGTGGCTATCCAGGGCGTTATATACCTGAAGCAAAGCAAAAAATCATAGAATGTCGTCCTAATCTATTTGTTTGTGGCCATTCACATATTCTAAAAGTTCAATTTGACAAGACTTTCGATATGCTTTGTATCAATCCTGGTGCTGCAGGTTTAGAAGGTTTTCACCAAGTGCGTACACTACTGCGATTTGAGATTGATGGGAAGGAGATTCAAAACTTAGAAGTAATAGAAATGCCCAAACATCACTGAATCTAACGTGAAAAAACTCCTCACATATTGTTTGCTCAGTTTTTTAAGCTTCGGCATGGCGATAGCACAAGAATTCTTTGTGTTTGGTCAAATATTAGATGCAAACGACCAAGAGCCAATTCAGGCAGCGAATGTGTGGTTTAAAGGGACACAAATAGGAAGTAGTACAAATGAAGAAGGTTATTTCATATTACGAACTTCAGAACCTCAGAAAACGGTTTGTGTATCGGTCATAGGCTACAAACGTCGGGAAATAAATGTGGGGAAAAATCCGAATCAAATGGTTACGATTTTACTCAAAGAAGAGCGTAATATTTTAGATGAAGTCATTGTTTTACCCGGTGAAAACGAGGCTTTACCTATTTTACGTAGAGTGATAGAGTCGCGAGATAAAAATAATCCCGATAAATTCATGAATTTATCAACTCTTGAGAATCAAAAAACAAAACTATTTTTTATCAATATTAAACAGCGAGCATTGCAACGAAAAATCTTTCGTGATATGCAAAAAGGAACGATTCGAACGAGTGATTCTCTGCTTATAATACCTGTTTATCACGAAACAAAAACAGAAGAATTAACCACAAACAGCGAGCAGCAAACTGAACGTAAGACGATTCGGAAAGACGAAAAATCGCTACAAATTATACCTGAAAATCAATTAGCCATACTTTTAGAAAATTACACACCTCAAATTAATTTCTATAAAAATCACGTCACTGTTTTACAATCAAATTTTATTAGTCCTATCGCCAGTCAAGGCAATTTCTATTACCACTATTTTTTGATTGATAGTTTAACAACAGCAGAGTCTAAATTGTACCAAATTCGTTTTCGTCCGAAAAATGATAAGGAATTAACGTTCAAAGGTGACATGTGGATTGACTCTACCACTTGCGCATTAACTCACATTCGTGCTACGATGCCTTCCACAGCAAACATCAATTTTATGAATAGTTTGTCGATAGAACAGACGTTTGAACAGCTCACCAACAAGCAATTTTACTATAAAAGTCAACAGTTTGCAATGGGATTTCGCTTTGATTTAGTCAGTAATTCGATGAAAGATGGTCTGGCAACCGTATTTTACAAAGAAATAACCTACACAGGCACACGATTTGATACAGATGAGGTAGTTCTATCAGAGAAATTTATACCGATAGAGTCTGCCAATATCGGAGAAATAACATTTCGTAACGCTATCGACAGTGTCAATAAATCAAAAATACAGCGCGTGGCTTACGGAATTGTAGATTTGGTTATAAATGGTTATATTCACGCTTGGAAATTAGATGTTGGGCCAGTGGTCAATTGGATTCGTTATAATAAACTTGAAGGATTTCGCCCAACCATTGCCTTACGAACGGGGCAAAAAATGATGGATAATTTTACGGTAGGTGGATACGTTGGCTATGGATTTGGTGATAAAAAATGGAAGTATGGTGGCGAATTTCAAGCGCGATTTGGCTCGAAATACCAACATACGATTGGTGCTTTTTACGATAATGATGTGATTCGATACGGCTATAATAACGTGTTGTTAGTAAATGAAAACATGGTTGGAAGTACAGAAAATCTACTCACAACCTTGTCGCGCGTCACCATGTATGACAACTTGGCACAGCAATACAAAGCAACACTCACGTATCGTTATGAAGAGCCCGGCATACGATTGACTACGTCGGTTAATGGCAAAGAACTGCTGAGTAATAATGCCATGTCATTCACTCAAAATGGAACGGCTGTAGCATCAGTTAAGTCGATTTCTACGACAATTGGATTGCGCTTATCATTTAAAGAAAACACACTTAACAACTATTTTCACCGTTATTATTTACGTAGCATCTATCCAATTATCAATTTTCAAGGGGAATATGGCTATTATGAAACAGGGCAAAAACAAGAGCAATATGGCAAATTGCTGTTGGTCGTAAAACAAAGCGTTCCGCTTTTTTCAGGAAAATTAAAATACATGATTGAAGGAGGCTATGTGTTTGGAGATGTTCCCTTTCCGATGTTAGAATCATTGCGAGGAACGCGTGGATTTTGGTTTCCTGAGTATGATTTTTGTTTGATGAATCAAATGGAATTTATAACCGATGCTTACATCGCTGGAAATTTTCGCTACATCACCAATGGATGGATTTTCAACTACATTCCTTGGGTAAAAAAAGCGAACTTAAGAGAGGAATTACTATTCAAAATCGCTTATGGCGGATTGCGTGATGGACATAGTAATATCTTGCAACTACCAACCAATTCAGGTAGTATGGAAATTCCTTACATGGAAGCAGGCGTTGGTATTTCAAACATTTTAAAAATTTTCTCCGTACAATCCGTTTGGAGAATTACACATAGAAATAGTCCTAATGCTATCAATTGGGGGATTCGTTTTAGATTTAATTTAGATTTTTAGAGTATGGTACACATTGAAATAGACTCAGGTTCAGGCTTTTGTTTTGGGGTAATCAACGCCATCAAAAAAGCAGAAGAATCACTCAAGGAGGGTGCTCCATTAAAAAGCTTGGGAGATATTGTGCATAATGGACAAGAGATGAATCGCCTATCAGAGAAAGGTTTGCAATCCATTAGTTACGATCAACTTAGCAAAATGAAGGGTTCAAAAGTACTTTTCAGAGCTCATGGCGAGTCGCCGTCGACGTATGAAATGGCTCGTCAACATGGAGTTGAAATTATTGATGCTTCGTGTCCCGTGGTATTGGTTTTACAAAAGAAAATTAAAAAAGCATACACGGAGCATCCTGAAGCACAAATTGTGATTTATGGGAAACGAGGTCATGCCGAAGTAAATGGATTAGTCGGTCAAACCAATGAAAATTGTATAGTTGTGGAAAACAAAGAACAATTAGATGCTATCGATTTTTCCAAGGATATCATCCTATTTTCACAAACCACTAAGTCGATACACGAATTCATGGATTTGGTCAAGGAGATTGAAGAACGACTAATTCCCCCTGCGCAATTTACCTACAATGACACTATTTGTCGTCAAGTGGCTAATAGAATTCCAAATATTCATATATTTGCTAGTCGTTTCGATGTGATATTATTTGTAAGTGGTAAACAAAGTTCTAATGGGAAAGTTCTATTCAAAGAGTCTCAAACAAGGAATAAGCGTAGTTATTTCATATCAACAACAGAAGATATAACAGAAGATATGCTAAAAGGAGCCCAATCCATCGGTATTTGTGGCGCTACATCTACTCCAAAATGGCTCATGGAAAATGTCGCTAATGAGTTAAATGAACGATTAAATAATAAGTAATTTAAAAAAATAAAACGTATGTATCAGTTAAAATGTGTAGGAATTTTAACTTCTGGAGGCGATGCCCCAGGAATGAACGCAGCTATCCGCTCGGTAACTCGTACAGCCATTTTTAATCATATTCGTGTAAAAGCAATTTATCGAGGATTCAAAGGTTTGCTCACGGGAGAAATTAAAGAGTTTCACACAGAAGATGTAAGTAACATCATACAACGTGGAGGCACCATTCTAAAAACTGCTCGCTGTAAAGAATTTTTAACTTCAGAAGGTCGGCAATTAGCTTATGAAACGCTCAAACGAGAAGAGATTGATGCTTTAATAGTGATCGGAGGAGATGGCACTTTTACAGGTGCGCATCTTTTTGGACAAGAATACAATATTCCGATTGTGGGTATTCCAGGAACAATTGATAATGACTTGTGGGGAACCGACTCTACAGTTGGTTACGATACTGCTATGAATACAATCGTGGAAGCAGTTGACAAAATTAGAGATACGGCAAACTCGCACGAACGACTTTTTTTCATCGAAGTAATGGGACGTGATGCTGGATTTCTAGCACTCAATAGCGCCTTGGCTTCAGGTGCAGAAGCTGCAATAATTCCAGAACGATTGACGGCAGAAAATCAATTAGAAGAGTTGATTAATAATGGATTTAGAAAGTCAAAAAATAGTAGCATCGTGATTGTTGCTGAAAATCCAAGTACGGGAGGAGCACAAGGATTAGCTGAACGGATGACGCTTGAACATCCAGAATATGATGTGAGAGTGACCATTCTCGGTCACGTACAACGAGGCGGATCGCCTAAAGCCTATGACCGTATTTTAGCTAGTCGCATGGGAGTAGCAGCGATAGATGCTCTCCTGGACGAACAGCGTAGTATTATGATTGGGATTACTAACGATGAAATAGTGCATGTACCATTGAGTAAGGCGATAAAAGATGACAAACCATTGAATCCTAATAAACTTGATGTGCTACAAATTTTGTCAATTTAAAGTTTGTTTTTAGAGCTAAAAAATAAAAACTAGCTGACAACTCACATAAAACCATAAAATCTAACTATTTTTGTAGTTCATTAAACCGATATCTTTAACTTATTATAATTATGAAATTACGATTATTACCTATTCTTCTGTCAATAACTGTTGCTCTATTTGTTTCAGCTTGCACTGAGAATAAAAACGATCCTGCTACTTCGTCGACAACTAGCATTACAAAGTTTTCTTTAAAAAGTATTAAAGTACCTACTTTAAATAAAACCGTATTTACCATAGATAATGTCACTAGTACTATCTACAATGTGGATTCACTTCCCTACTTGTCGGATATTGATTCATTAATTCCGACTATTTACGGAGCTACATTATCGTCGGTTTATATCAACGATACGTTGTTATATTCTGGTAAAGATACCCTCGATTTCACAAAAACCGTAACTCTTAAAAGCACGGCAACTGATAAAACATCGACTCAAACATACGTTGTAAAAGTCAATGTACATCAAGTGAATCCTGACTTGTACCTTTGGGAAGGAGTGAAATCCGAAATTTACCAAGGAGCAACTACGCAACAAAAAGCTATTCTGTTTAATAATAAACTGACGTTATTGTTTAAAACAACAACAGATATAAAATTGTATGAAAGCTTTAATGGTGAAGCGTGGACAGAATCAGCAGTAACAGGGCTTCCTTTTGCATCTGATTTAAATGGTTTAACTGCGACTAAAGATGAAATAGTACTTCTGCATGAACAAGATCTGTACAGTAGCACTAATGGTAAGATTTGGAGTAAAAAAACATCTTCTGCGGTACAGCTTCATCGCCTCTTATTTTATATGAATGAGAAATGCTACGCATTAGGCTCAATAGATGGAACTAACACTGTAATTTTTCAATCAGAAGACTACATCACTTGGGAAAACCTAGGCGTTATTCCTGAGAAATTTCCAATTACAGGTTTTGGTGTTTGTGTGGATGCTGCTCCATCAGGAAAAATGCGAGCGTTCTTAATAGGTGGAAAAGATAGTTCTGGAAATCTACTCAGTAGCGTTTGGAGTACTGAAAATGGTTCGTATTGGGCAAACCTTACCGCCGAAAAAGCGTGGTTTCCTGCACGAGAATATGCTTCGGTAGTACAATACGGTGAAGCATTGATGCTAATTGGAGGTAGCAATGGCACCGAAACATTAACAGATAAGCAATGGCTATCTACTGATTATGGCTTAACTTGGAAAGTGGCTAACGAACAAACTAAACTTCCGGACTTATGCATTCCACGTTTTGGACAATCAGTGCTGATTGATCAAGAAAATTACATTTATATCGTTGGAGGTCAAACCTCCAGCACTTTTTTACGAGATGTTTGGAAAGGCCGTAAAAACAGTTCCATTCCAGGTTTTTTAAATTAATTTATGCAACTTCGTCTTTCACCATCCATTCATCTAGAAGGTTCTATTGCACTACCCGCTTCTAAAAGCATAAGCAATAGAGCACTTATAATTCGTGCGTTGAGTGAAAACAGTCACCCTATAGAAAATTTAGCTATATGTGATGATACTGAGGCTTTAGAAGAGGCGTTACGTTTAGATAAGAAGATTATAGATATTGGCGCAGCAGGAACAGCTATGCGATTTTTAACGGCTTTTTTAGCTATCACACCAGGCACATGGACACTTACAGGTTCTGAACGTATGAAACAACGTCCCATAGCCATTTTGGTAGATGCCTTGAAAAAGATTGGTGCAAATATCAGTTACCTTGAAAAAGAAGACTTTCCACCTCTACAAATTATAGGAAAAAGTTTACAAGGTGGAGCAATTACACTCGATGGTAGCGTTAGCAGTCAATATGTTTCAGCCTTGATGATGATTGCCCCAAAACTCGAACAAGGAGTTACAATACATCTAACCAAAACTAGTGTTTCAAAGCCATACATACGCATGACTCAAACCATAATGGCTCATTTTGGAGTGGCGACCAGTTTTAAAAATCAAACTATTGATATTCGACCACAAACATATAAAGCGAAACCATTTCAGGTGGAATCGGATTGGTCTGGAGCTTCCTATTGGTACGAATTCTTAGCCATTCACGGTTCAGGAAAACTCCAATTAAAAGGGCTAAAAGAGCATAGCACACAAGGCGATTCAAAAATAATCGATTTATTTGGTAGATTTGGAATTTCAACAAAATTTACGGATGGAATGGCCGAAATTCAACTTAATGACACAAAGGTTGACCATTTTGATTATGATTTTACAAACGAACCAGATGTAGCTCAAACATTGGCAGTAACCTGTTGCATGACACAAACACCCTTTCATTTCAAAGGGTTACAAAGTTTGAAAATTAAAGAAACAAATCGCGTAACAGCTTTGATGAATGAACTGAAAAAGTGTGGATTTGAACTTATAGAACCAGCTGAAAACGAATTATCTTGGGATGGAAAATTGGTGCAACCAGAAAATGACATTGTCATCTCCACATACGACGATCATCGAATGGCAATGGCTTTTGCGCCAATAGCGCTCAAAAAAACCATTATTATAGAACATCCAGAAGTTGTAAATAAATCCTATCCTCTTTTTTGGGAAGAATTATCACGTTTAAATAATTTATAAATTACAAAATAATGAATTTACAAGAAAAACAAGAAAAAATAATCGATGAATTCAGCCCTTTTGATGACTGGATGGATCGCTATCAATATTTAGTAGAGTTGGGAAATGACTTAAAATCACTCCCAGAATCGGATAAAACAGACCAAAATCTTATTCAAGGTTGCCAAAGTCGTGTGTGGTTAACGGCAGAATATAAAGATGGACGCATTATCTATCACGGAGAAAGTGATGCGGTTATTGTAAAAGGTATTGTATCACTTTTAATCAATGTACTCTCGGGAAATACGCCCGATGAAATCATCAATTCTGACTTACATTTTATCGATAATATTGGTTTAAAAGAGCACTTATCACCCACACGATCGAATGGACTTTTAGCCATGGTAAAACAGATGAAACTATATGCCCTAGCATTTAAAGCGAAATACGCTAACTAAATAAAAAGAGTCAGAAATTTACATTTCTGACTCTTTTTATTTTTTCGTCGAACCTTGTTATTCATAACTAATTCCGAGCGCATTCAAGAGTTTATCACGAAAATCAACATTTTCCATCCATCCATTAAACTGTTCTGAACCTGGGCCAAAAGCGAATACCGGAACTGGCACTCCTGTATGATACGTACTACTAAAATTACCATCAACCTTGCCAGTCTTAAAATTACCATCCAAAATTGAAAACCCTCCAGTTTCGTGATCGGCCGTAATGACAACCAAAGTATTACCATCTTTCATCGCAAATTCAAGTGCTTTTCCAATGGCATTATCGAAATCAATCATCTCTTTGATAAGCTCTTTTGTATGGTTGTTGTGACCTTGATAATCGATTTGAGACCCTTCAACCATAAGAAAAAAACCTGCTGTATCTTGCAATAATAGTTGAATAGCTTTCTCTACTGAATTTGGAAGCATATCGCCGCGTTTACTCGCTACGGCCAAATCTTTTTCTTCCAAGAGAGCCAAAACTTTGCCAGATTGTATTTTGGCTAATGCCTTTTGATTACGAACTAGTTGATAGTTTTTAGTTTCGAACTGTGCTTTTAAATCTACTTGGTCTGAACGTTTCTCAAAATCATTGCGACCGCCACCAATAATAACATCAATATCCGCATCCAATAAATCTAACGCAATAGCTTCACTCATTTTACGGGAAACTTGATGCGCATAGAAAGCGGCTGGAGTTGCATGTGTCACCGCCACTGTAACCACAATACCTGTAGCTAAACCGTTTTTTTTAGCAAAATAAAGTGATGACTGTAAGGGCGTTACACTGTCTGGAGCAAGTCCAATCATATTATTCTTGGTTTTTGAACCTGTAGCTAAAGCCGTTCCAGCAGCAGCCGAATCTGTAATATATTTATTCGCCGAATAGGTTTTACTGTAGCCTGAAGCGGTGCATTTTTCAAGATTCAAATGCCCACCATTAGCCGTCATAGCAGCATACACTTGATTAATACCCATGCCATCGCCAATCATAAAAATGACGTTTTTAGCTTTTGGTTGAGCAAAAACAGAAACTACGAACAAAACACTCAGCGCAGTAATAAATGATTTAAGTTTCATAATAAGGTGAATTATGGAATGATAATTTCTTTACTAACCGCTTCAGGTTGATTTAATTCATGCCGTATAGCGACTAATTCTTTACGAATAGAGAGCAATTTCTCTTGTATCTTTTGTTGTTTAAAAACACTGTCTTTGTTTACTTTTAGTCGCTCTTTAGCACCAGCGATGGTGAGTTTTTGAACGCGTAATAAAAAGTGAATTTGCTTAATCGTTTCTATATCATTAACGGTATAAAAACGAGTGCCTTTCGCATTTCTTTTAGGCGACAATTGGTCAAATTCATCTTCCCAAAAACGTAAGAGTGACTGATTTACATCAAACTGCTTAGCCACTTCAGCAATTGAATAATAAATTTTTTCCATAGATGTATCAACGATAAATTTTTAAACGTTGGCCTACTCGAATAAAAGAACTATTTAAACCATTCCATTTTTTTATTTGTGAAACGGTAACACGATAACGTGCAGCAATAGCACCCAACGTGTCACCAGAACGCACTTTGTAATAAATGACATCACCACTACCAGAATTGGCAGAACTCGTACTCATCGGCTCAACTTTGGCACGTTGTGGAATCAATTCTGCTGCACGATACAAGGCGATAGTATCTTGATTATCCATGTAAGCTGATATCTGATTAAACGGCAAAACAAGCGGATAAGGCTTGATGTTACCAGGTATAATATCTTGACGATATTGTGGATTCAAAAATCTCAATTCATCCATAGAGATGTCTAAAATCTCTGATATTTGTTGTAAATTGATACGCTTATCAATCATAACCGTATCTGTAGAAATTGTAACTGTGGGTTGTGCTGGACACATATTATGAAAATTATAATAATTCATAATGTAGTTGGCAGCAATAAATATAGGAACATAACCGCGCGTTTCGCGGGGTAAGTAAGGATAAATTTGCCAATAATCCTTTTTGCCACCACCCGCATGACGCATCGCTTTTGAAACATTCCCTGGCCCACAGTTATAAGCTGCAATCACTAAATGCCAATCTTGATAAATATTATACAAATCACGAAGGTAACGCGCTGCTGCATCAGAAGACTTCATAGGATCGCAACGTTCATCAACTAAACTGTTGACTTCGAGATCGTAAATACGTCCCGTAGCCACCATAAATTGCCACAATCCACCTGCTCCAGCTTTGGAGATAGCACGTGCATTCAAAGCTGATTCAATGACTGGTAAATATTTTAATTCCAATGGAACATTATAGCGCGAAAGTGCCGATTCGAAAATAGGAAAATAGTAAGTTTCACCAATACCAAGCATATATTCAACTTGAGTTTGGCGTTTGGCAAAAACCTCTATCAAATTACGAACGATGCTATTGTAAGGCATTTCCATCACATAGGGCAACTTTTGCATTCGCTCAATATACACTTCATCAGCATAAGTAATGAATCCCGTATCTTTAGTACAATTGCCCAACATAGCATTCTGTAAATACCAATTATGAACAATTTCGTCTAAACTTTCATCAAATTCATAGGGAATCGTGACAGTGGTATCCGATAAAACAGTGTTAACTGGTTGATTTGTATTTTTTACCGCTGTTTGTGAAAAAACGTGGCTAGTAATAGCTAATGAAAGCGTAGCAAAAAATAGTTTTGAAAAATTCATAATTTATTAGTGGGTATAATTTTTATCAGTGTATTAAAAAATAGAAAAGTTCAGATGTATTCCGACACTTGGCTTGTTACTATTGGGAGTTTCGAGCACCGCAGGACTAACACGCATCGAAAGGTCTGGACTAATATCAAAATCAGCTAATTGGGCATCGACATAAGCGTCGACCACAGTCAAGGCATAAAAAGCAACAGCTCCAACAATCGACAAATCACGATTGCGACGATAGGTGTTTTGTTTCGTTTTCATCAAGTTTTTTGCGTAACTCGAAGTTGGATCTGTACCATATGGTAGCAACTTCTCGTAGCTTTTTGTCGTAGGATCGGCATCCATAATATCACGGTAAGCTCGAGAATAATCACGGTAATATTTCCCATTCCACGAAATAGCATACGTCAAACCGACCACGCCTCCATAAACAATCGGTACTTTCCAATATTTTCGGTTATAAATCTGACCTAAACCAGGAAAAATTAGTGCGTACCATAAACTCTTCTCAGCATTGGGTTTAAAAACTGGTGGATTCACTTTGGTTTTATTCACCAACCAATCAATCGACGAGTTCAAACTATCAGCTAAAACTATGTTTTGCTCCTGCAACGTGTAATATGTACTATCCGTATTGGTAGGAATAGTATCCATCTGAACTGCCAACAATTTGGAAATATTCAGCAACACAATTACAAAAAGCAAAACTAGCTTTTTCATTTAATGAGAGCCATTTTTAAAAATTTCTAGTATGCGCGCCAAATCCTCATTGGATTTAAAAGCAATAGTCATTTTGCCAGCTCCCGTTTCAGAACTTACAATAGCGACTTTTGCCTGTAGAAAAGCAATTGCCTGATTAGTAAGATGTGCGTATTTTTCGGTTAATTCAGCGTTTTTTTGAGTTTTTTTACGCGTCCCTGATTTTATTTCAGGCGATGATTTTACTAAATCTTCTGTGGCATGAACAGATAATTTATCCTCCAAAATCCGTTCATAAATAGCCAACTGATCGACAGCATTTTCAACTCCAGCCAATACACGAGCATGGCCCATATCAATTCGTTTATCTTTGAGTGCCAATTGAATTCCAGCAGGCAATTTCAACAAACGTAAATAATTAGCAATAGTCGCTCGTTTTTTACCTACACGCTCACTCAAACCTTCTTGGGTCAGTTTATACTCTTCCATCAACTTAAAATAGCTAAGCGCAATTTCAATCGCATTTAAATCTTCGCGTTGAATATTTTCTATCAAAGCCATCAATTGAACGTGTTGTTCGTCTTGAGCAGTTTTAATATATGCTGGGATTTTATCTAAACCAGCCAATTTAGAAGCGCGATAACGTCGTTCTCCAGCAATAATTTGATAGGTATTTTCATCTAATTGACGCAACGTAATAGGCGATACAATACCCATTTCACGAATCGAATTGGCTAATTCTTCCAACGCCTCTTGATCGAAATGAGTACGAGGTTGATTGGGATTTGGTTCAATTTTAGAAAGTTCAATTTCATTAATGGAAGAACCGCCATCAGGTTTTATATCCGTATCAATCAAGGCACTCAAACCACGTCCTAATGCTTGTTTTTTCATATTATATCGTTAATTTATTTACTTCGTTCGATTAATTCTTTCGCCAAGTCAAGGTAATTTTGAGCACCTTTACACTCAGCATCAAATTGTAACACAGGTTGTCCGTAACTGGACGCCTCGCTCAATTTCACATTACGTTGAATCATTGTATTGAAAACCATATCACCAAAATGGTTTTTCACTTCACTCGCTACCTGATTGGCGTGTCGCAAGCGAGCATCAAACATAGTCAACACAAAACCTTCGATGCGTAAGTTTGGATTCAATTTATTTTTCAATAATTTAATCGTGTGCAGCAATTTTCCAATTCCCTCCAAAGCAAAATACTCACTTTGAACAGGAATAATCACAGAATTAGCTGCTGTAAGAGCGTTTAAAGTGATTAACCCCAACGAAGGAGAGCAGTCAATAAAAATAAAATCGTAGTCGTCTTTTACTTCTGCCAAAGCGTTACGCATATGTACTTCACGGTCTTCAGCATCTACAATTTCAATCTCTACGCCCACTAAGTTTATATCAGAAGGAATCAAGTCAAGATTCTCAACATCTGTTTTACTGATAGCATCTCTAGTAGAAATTGTATTGATTAAACATTGATAAATGGTTTTTTCCTGTTTTTCAATATCAACACCCAAACCCGTTGAGGCATTCGCTTGAGGATCTGCGTCCACTAAAAGAATTTTTTTACCAAGATGAGCCAGCGACGCTGCCAAGTTGATACTTGTTGTGGTTTTTCCAACCCCTCCTTTCTGATTAGCAATAGCAATAATTTTTCCCATAAGTTATTTTTTTTCGAGTATATAGGTTACTTTTTGTATAATTTTTTCCGAAGCGATTGATTCTAAACAGCGGTAATCGCCATATTTACATCTCTTTTCCTCGTGTGCTGTACACGGACGACACGAAAAATCAACACCGATACACGTATCAAAAGTTTGGTTCCATCCTAAAAATCCCGCATACGGATGCGTAGCTCCCCAAATAGAAATGACAGGCGTGGCGGTAAGTGCAGCCAAGTGCATATTAGCAGAATCCATGCTTACCATCACATCAAGTTCTGCCATTAAAGCTAACTCTTCGCCCAACTTTAAGGATGTGTGAACTGCATAAACTTGTTTAAAAATGGTTTGCCAATCGCTTAATAGTTCATTTTCCATATCGCCAGCTCCAAATAAAAAAATCTTCGTATCTGGTTGACTATCAAAATGCCGAATCACATTTTTAATTTTACGTAATGGTAAAGTTTTGCCTCGAGCTATGGATAATGGAGCAACGCCAATCCAAACACCACTTTTTTTACCATAAACAGTTTCTACTTTGGCACGACATTTAGTAGAAGAAAGTGGTAGTTTTTCAAATTTAGTGTTGGTTTGAAGACCTGCTTTTGAAAAAACATCAGCATAACGCTCAAAAATCGTTTTCAACGGTTTATACCTATCGGCTCCCCGATGAATGAGTTGATATATTTCAGATAACTGTTTATCCACAGTAAGCGTACGTTTACCCGACAAACTAAATAATCGGGTGATAAAACGACTTCGCCAAGATCCTTGTAAATCGATGACTACATCGAAAGGTGTTTTCTTCAGGTGTTTATAAATTTTGAATGCGCCCAACACGCCTTTATGCTCCGAACGAATATTAGCTCCCACAAAATCCACTCGTTCAAACGAATCGAATAAAGGAGACAAAAAAACTCTGCTCAAAACCGTAAAATGATGCTGAGGATAATTTCTGTCGAGCGAATCCAATAGCGGTACAATAGATGCAACGTTACTGATACCCGAAAAGCAGATAATTAATATATTCATAGTTAACCAGTGTTTTAGCAAAAATAGGCGTTGAATTGCCCACATTCTGAAAAAAAAGTACCTAATCCTTCAGATTACAAAACTACGAAAAAAAAGCCAATCTAGGACCGGCTTTTATAGGTTTTTTGATAATTTAATCAAATATGGGATGAATTCACTTAAATCTGGTCTTGATGAATAACAGTAAAGCCAAGATGTTTCATATTTTCTGCCAAATATTCTTGCTCTGTTTGCCCCGGAGTTGGTATTAAAATAGCCTTTTTATCGAGCGAAACCAAATCCATTAACGTAGAATAACCTGATCGACAAATGATTCTAGGTGTAGAATTGATGAGTCTTTGTAACGTTGGTGTATCTAAATGAGATAACAATTTTACATTGAAAATATTGACTTCTTCTCCGTTTTGTGAAGGAACGCCACGTATAATGAGTGATGGAAAAAGACTTTTTTGTAAATACTTAATCAATTTATTCTCTAAAATCGAACGATGTGGCTCTGGACCAGAAAGCATCGCAATTGTTTCGTACGGTGAGTTTTCATGAACGGGCAATTGCTTAGTAAAACGTGATAAAATACCGATGAAACGCCCATTTTTAGGGAGTGGATATTTGTGAGTTAATTCACCCGTCAGATTTCGAGCGTCCGATAAATCTGGAATCCAACAGGTATCGTAACGTTTTATAAAAGAGCGATGTAATGACCAAACAAATCGCTCTAAAAACTTCCATTTAATCGGCATTTTTACAACTAATTGATGCGTCATATAAATGGAATAAACTCGCTTATTCCAAAGTCCAAAACGATTATCAGAAATCACAGTATCAATCTGCTGATCAACGCAAAGTTTCTTTATGTAACGGTGCTCTTTAATAATCCCTCTTAGAAATTGAGGGAGTTGTGACAACATCGCCTGAAACTGCTCGCCATCACGAGCATACTTCACTTGAATACCATCAAACTGTATGGTTGGCAAATGTGGAAACTCCTGCTTTAAAAACTCCAAAGGGAAACCTTCGGCTGCCAATAAAATAGATTTTCCTCGTGCTTCTAAAGCTTTTATAATGGGCACGCAGCGCGACGCATGTCCTAATCCCCAATTAAGTGGACAAACTAAAATTCGCTGTCCTGGAACTGCGTCCATTGCTTCATCAAAAAGTATATGTTGTTCCAAATCCATTTTTTTGAATTAAAAAGTTACTTGTGTCGCAATCCCTAATGCTTCAACTCGCTTGGCAATAGCTGATAGAGTTTCGGCATCCGCTTTTTTAAGATTTTTAGCAGGAGTGGCGCGATCTAAAGAGTATATCATTACATGTTGAGGACGGATACGCTTGAGTGCGGCCAACCACGCAATAATTTCATTTTCAGTCGTATTATCGATGTGATGACCATTGTAATCACCACTAAAAAAAAGCGTTTGGATAATTAATTGCCCTTTAAACTTCTCTAATTGGGAAATGGTTTCATCGATAGAAAAATTTGGCGTGTTGGGCTGATTGATAAGTTTTGCAGTCGCCGAAATAGCTGAATCAAGTTTCAAAATATTATTATCCACCTTCAATAAGGCTTCGAAAACTTCTGGTTTATAAATGCGCGTAGAATTAGAAAGTACGCTCACTTTAGCATCGGGAAAATAGAGATTACGTAAACGAATCGTATCATCGATAATGGAATTAAAATCAGGATGTAAAGTGGGTTCGCCATTGCCTGCAAAGGTAATGACATCTAAAGGTTCTTTATTGCTGAGTAACATTTGTAACTTTAGCTCAAGCAGCTCAGCTACTTCGATTCTGGTTGGAACACGAGCGCCTTCATGAGTAAAATTAAATCCGCATTCGCAATATACACAATCAAAAGAACAGATTTTAGCAGTGGTAGGCAATAAATTAACACCTAATGAAGCGCCTAAACGACGACTATGAATCGGACCAAAAATAGTTTCGTTAAACAACATAATTTTAAATTTTTGATGGTGCAAACATACCTCTTTTTGTTCGATTAAACGTTTGATTTTTATGAATGTTATAAACAATTCATTGAAAGCAAAACAGAAAATACCATTATTTAGGATAAAAAACGAGAGCCATTACGAGGAAAGATAGATTCTATTTTGTTGAAAACAAAAAGAATAACTAGTTCATTGTACGTCTTTCAGAAATAATCAGCAGAGCTTCCTCACGTAATTCTGCAGGCAAATTTATATTGCGTAACTGTAAACTACGCACCCAGCCCGCCACATCTTGTTCATCCAAAGTGTAAAAGACATGTTCAAGCATTTGTACCTCTTTGGTAGTAAAATTTTCAACTGATTTCCCTCGAAGTATGTCAAGTTCTTCATCATCGAAATATATAATTTCATCCGTGGCTGACAATAGACTATCTCGTTCACAAACTTCGTGGGCGCCGCAACAATCATCTGGAATTTCGATAGGTAACTCTTCGTCTTGGTGGGGTTTGGATTTTACAATAAGGAAAACTAGCCACAAAATTGCAGCTAAGCCCACACTACCAATTAAAATCCAAATTATCATAGGTTTAGAATAGTTTTGTGTTTTCCTCTAAACGGGATTGAATAAATGTTTCGACATACCGATCTCGTTTAGCGTCATAAATATCATCAATCGTAATAATCATACCCGTATCATAAATATTCCCAAAATCAGCGTCTTGAGCCGTGCCATACGTCTGCATACTTGATGATAATTTGATGTAAGCATGAATGAGTGGAGGAATAGCCTCTTTTTGTTCTTTGACATAATTATTCAACAAACGGAAGTTGTCTTTAGGATCGACTTCAGTAAAATAATCATCAAACTTCTTTTGCAATTTTTCGGGAACAAATAAAGGTGTTTTCGGAACTATCATATTGGATTCATTGCCGAAAAACTTGCTCATAAAATAGATGATAGCATAGCGCGCCTCCTCCTTCATTTGCGGATAAATGGTAACTTTACCGAGTAAATATTTGACATCATCTATTAACGCTATGAGCGCACCAATTCCATCCCACAAGTTATCTAAAGCAAAAAGGCTTTTTACTCCCATTTGCGACGATTGATATTTGGGCTGTACAAAAGCACGAGCCATCTCCATGGTAAATGGCAAATAATTGTCGATGAATTCGGGTGAAAAATCAAATAAGTGCTCTATAGCCATCTGTGGCTGACCGTTCGGTTTTATCACCGCATTTTTGCCTTGAAAGAAACGGTATCCACCAATAATTTCGTCAGCTTCTGGATTCCAAACAATCAGTTGTTCGTAAGGAATATCAAGATAATCAAACTCATCCGTGTCAATCTCCTTCCCACTTCCACCACCGGCTGTGCGGAACGACAATTCACGCAAACGTCCAATCTCAAGCATGGTGTTTGGTGCATTGTGAGCATTAACAACGTAAATTTCATTATTTGCTTTATTAGTTTTACGTAATAATCGCTCAATAGTCAACTCCTCTTTAATCAGAGTTGCTGAGATAGGGGCAATAATATTTTTCATAATTAACTAATAATTTAATTACGAGAATTTTTAAGAAATGCCAAAACGCTTAAACTTAAAATCGCTCTGTAATTCGGTTATGTATGTTTCAATATGTCGTTCAAACTTGTCTTGATATATATCGGCTACAGTAACCAATATACCAGTTTCCTCAACATTGCCAAAATCACTATTCACAGCCGTTCCAAAAACTTTCATCGTATTAGAAAGATTCATATACGCACTTACCAATGGAGGAATATTTTGTCCTAATGCGCGAACTTGTTGATTCAGAATTTTGTAATTATCTTTCATCTCAAACATGCTGAGTAAAGCGTCCAATTTCTGAATATCATCTTCCAACTGCAACGGATGAATCGGTGTAACTAATTTATCTGGGTCATTGAAGTGTTTTTGTAAAAAATACAAAATAATATCACGCCCTTGACTACCAAATGAAGGATACATCGTCACCTTGCCAAAATAATATTTTATTTGTGGGTATTTTATAGTCAATGCGCCCAAGCCATCCCACAAATTATCAAGTGCAAAGAGACTTTTAGCACCAGCCTGCGACGATTGGTACTCTAGTCGCACAAACGAGCGACCCAATTCTAACGTATTGGGTAAATAGTCCGTAATGAACTTCTCCGAAAAATGGAACAGATGCGACGTTGCCCAAATTGGTTGTCCTGACGTATCGAAATCCACTTTTTCGCCTAAAAGAAAGCGATAACCACCGATGATTTCGTCAGCATCTGGATTCCAAAGAATAAGTTGTTGACAAGGTTCGTCCATCGAGTCAAACATATCCACGTCGATTTCCATACCCGTACCACCACCAGCTCCACGAAAAGCTACCTCGCGTAAACGACCAATTTCACGCATCGTGTGAGGCGAATTAAAAGCATTAACGATATAAATCTCGTTATTTGCTTTATTGGTTCTGCGTAAAAACCGCTCAGCAGTCAATTCTGATTTTATCAACTCTTTGTCGATAGGATCAATTATTTCTTTCATTTTGGTTAAATAAAATTGCTTCTATAAAAATTTATTTTGGTTTATATTCTCTATTTTCTAACTTTTTGGCTGTTTACCTAAATCAAGCACCAATTTTCTTACATGATGCGCCCATTGTAAATCGGTTTTTTGTGTGTCAAACGTTTGCCAAGGAATGGGTTTTCCAATAGTAATGGTAAAATGCTTGTGCTGGTTTTTAAAAAGTTCATCCACCAAATAGAGCATTCCAATATTTACTTTGAGTCCTAAAAATTTACTCACATTCGATATAAAATAAAACCAATTAGAGTTTCGACCGGTACAATGAAATGGAATCACAGTGCGTTGGAATTTTTTAGCACGACCTACAAACATTTTTTTCCAAGGCATTTCAGTAATTTCACCTTTCTCTTTTTTAGCACAAGTACCTGCAGGGAATATACACACTTGACTATCAGAATTGAACAACTCTTCAACAGCCACACCTAATTCGCGATTCTGAGCACCACCTAGTAAATTCACTGGTGTAAATATGCCTGAAAGAGGTTTGAGTTCGCTAATCAAACTATTTACAATAAATCGAACGTTATTTCCGTAATTTCTTCGTATTATTTCACCAACCATAAGCGCCTCTGCGCCTCCAAGCGGATGATTTCCTACAAAAATATACTGACCATCTTTTGGTAAATTTTCTTCACCTACAACCGTGAAAGAAATATCTAAACTTTTGAGTCCAAATGTCACAAATTCAGCACCATAAAGTCCATTCGAATTATCAATAATTTGGTTAATTTCAGATTCGTGGGCTATTTTTTTTAAATAATTAATCACAAAACGTGGCAACTTCTTGCGCAGTTTTGGCCCTAACATATGTTCTATACTAACGTGATTTGGATTTATCTGTTCCATAAGTAATTAGTGAAGAATAGCGATACATCGCTTCAATTGTTCTATAAAATAATCAATCTCTTCTTTTGTATTATAAAAGGCAAAAGACACTCGGATTGTTCCCCCAGGAAGTTCCAGCATGTCGATAAGCGGTTGTGCGCAATGATTACCTGTACGCACAGCTACACCTGTTTTATCGAGTAATGTTCCTATATCAAACGGGTGAATAGTTCCAACTAAAAAGGAGATAACGCTACATTTATGCGCTGCTGTGCCAATTATACGCATTTCAGGAATCTCGAGCAATTTTGTTGTGGCATATTCTAATAACTCATTTTCATAGGCTGCAATGCGTTCAATGCCAAGATTTGAAACGTAATTAAGCGCTTCGGCTAAAGCTACAGAGCCCACATAATCAGGAGTTCCTGCTTCAAATTTATAGGGTAATTCGTTATAAATAGTTGTTTCATACGTTACGTGTTGAATCATCTCTCCACCGCCTTGGTAGGGCGGCAACTCTTCTAACAATTCACTTTTACCATAAAGAACACCAATACCAGTTGGTCCATAAATTTTGTGACCAGAAAAAACATAAAAATCAGCGTCCAAATCGACAACATTAACCCCACTATGAGCAACAGCTTGCGCGCCATCAATGAGCACACGAATCCCTTTTTTATGAGCCATTGCTATAATTTCCTTGATAGGATTAATCGTTCCTAAAACGTTCGAAATATGAGCTAATGTCAACAATTTCGTTTTCGGAGTCAATAATTTATCCAGTTCTTCAAGTACTAATTCGCCTCGTTCATTAATGGGTGCCACACGCAACACTAATCCACCTCGTTGAGCAGCCATTTGCCAAGGTACAATATTGGCATGATGCTCCATTTGAGTAAATACAATTTCGTCGCCAGGAGAACAAAAATGCTCGGTGAAAACGGTCGTTACTAAGTTAATGCTTTCTGTTGTACCGCGCGTAAAAACAATCTCTTTACAACTACGAGCGCCAATAAAATCAGCAACTGTTTGACGGGCACTTTCATGCGCCATAGTCGCCTTTTGACTCAAATAATGAACGCCACGATGAATATTGGCATTTTGTTTTGTATAAACTTCCGTAATTTTATTGAGTACGCACAGTGGCTTTTGCGTAGTAGCAGCATTATCAAAATAAATTAATGGTTTGCCATATATTTTTTCTGATAAAATGGGAAAATCACGACGAATACTATCCAGATTTAATGATTCCAATTGTGGTTTGGTTTAATGGTTAACAAATATGACAACCTTTACATTTCGACTCTTCGCCACGTAGACGTTTTTCAACTAACAAATGTAAGCGATCGCGCAAAGCCTCTATTTCTATATGTACTAATACGTCTGACGTAAATGCCAATAACAATAACATACGAGCTTCTTCGGCGCTAATGCCACGTGCTTGCATGTAAAAAAGTGCAGCTTCATCCAATTGTCCGGTCGTGGCTCCATGACTACATTTAACATCGTCCGCATAAATTTCCAATTGCGGTTTAGAATACATATGCGCCTCTCTAGTCAAACAAATATTCCGATTAATTTGATAAGCCTCGGTTTTTTGTGCGTCTTTTTTTACAACAACACGTCCTGAAAATGCGCCTTCTGCTGAGCCATTCAAAACATATTTGAATAGTTCTCGACTTGTACAACGAGGCACATTATGGCGAATAATGGTAAAGTTTTCGGTTTTTTGCTGACAATCGCTCACCAACATACCACCCAACCACGTTTCAGCGCCTTCGCCATTCAAATCAATTTCTACTTGATTACGTGTGCGTCCGTTATTCAATCCTATGAGATTTGTAATTAAACGTGAATTAGCTTGTTGGTCGACAAAAATTTGAGATAAATTATTTGTTTCATTGTGTGTATTTTCTAATGAATAATAGTCAAAAGAGGCGTTTTCACCGATAAAAATTTCTGTTAAGCGATTAGCAAAGAAACTAACAGAATCCATGGTATGATCACACACCAATAATTTAGCTTGAGCACCTTCTTCCAAAATGATAAGATTACGTCCATTGGCCATCAAATCGACATCTGAACGCATAATATTCACCAACTGAATGGCAGAGTCAAGCACTACATTTTTAGGAACGTAAAGAAAATAACCATCTTGCGCAAACGTTTCATTAAAAGCAGTAAAACCATCTTTTTTATCAGCAATTTGCTTCCCAAGATACTGCTTAAGCAAGTGAGGATAGCGCTCCGATGCTTCAATCATAGAACACATCACAGCGCCATCAGGCAAGCCAGTTTGATTCGCATCAGAACGTGTGTAAAACTCATCATTCAGAATAAAATAGAGGTGCGCTTGAATACCCGGAACATCACATTTAAAAACATTAGCGGGATCAACGGGTATAGTTACACGATTTACATTTAAACCAAAATTAAGGCCTAAATTGTCCATTACATGACAATACAAATAATCCTCCTCCTTAGAAGTAGGAAATCCAACTGCAGCGAATCTTGCAAATGCGTCATCACGTCGTTCGTTGAGCGCCGTCGCCGAATGCTTTTTTATCGCTTCAGAAGCTTGTTGGTATAATTCTATATATGGCTGTTCGTTCATTGTAATTCAAATTCTTTTTTAATCCAATCATATCCTTTTTCTTCCAATTCAAGCGCCAATTCTTTGGTACCTGTCTTGACAATTTGACCTTGATAGAGAACGTGTACGAAATCTGGAACAACGTAATCTAATAATCGTTGATAATGAGTAATTACAATGGACGCATTATCTTTATTTCTGAGCATATTCACGCCATTGGCCACAATACGAAGCGCATCAATATCGAGTCCTGAATCTGTTTCATCGAGTATCGACAAACGCGGTTCGAGCATGGCCATTTGAAAAATTTCGTTACGTTTTTTTTCACCACCAGAAAAACCTTCATTTACCGAACGATTGGCTAACTTATTATCCAATTCTACCATCTCTTTTTTGGCACGCATCAGTTTTAAAAATTCCGATGCAGAAATAGGATCTAATCCTTTGTATTTTCGATGTTCATTGATTGCCGTACGCATAAAATTGACCATGCTAACGCCTGGAATTTCGACAGGATATTGAAAACTCATAAAAACTCCTTCGCGAGAACGATCTTCAGGTGCCAAATCTAGCAAATCTTTACCGTAAAATTTGACAGAACCTTCTGTCACAGTAAAAGCAGGATTTCCCGATAAAACGGCAGCAAGTGTTGACTTTCCTGAACCATTAGGACCCATAATAGCATGCACTTCACCAGGACGAACTACCAAGTCCAATCCTTTTAAGATTTCTTTGCCAGCAACAGTGGCATGTAAATTTTTTATTTCAAGCATAATTATTTAATTATCAATTTATTTTTATTTTTTCGTAATATCGCATGTTCCTCATCCATCTGTTTACGCCAATTGAACCAAGCATATACAGAAATAATGATATATAAAACATATAAAATCGCAGTCAGTTTCAAACCCATCACCAGCCATAAAATACAACTCGCTGCGTCCACCAAAATCCATAACGGCCAATTTTCAATTTTTTTACGAGCCACCCATGTTTGTCCTACAATGTTGGAAATCAACAAAATGGCATCGACATACGGATAAACTGGTGTTGTTACAAAATCTGGAAATTGATGGGCCAAATAAACCATAAACCAACCCCATAAAACACCTCCAAGAACAATCACTAAAAGATAAGAAACCAACGCTTTAGTGGTTAACTTAGTGATGCGTAATTTTTTATCCCTGTTTTGCTCACTTTTTTTAGGAAATGTCCATTTTACAATACCGTAAATATTGATGGAAGCAAATACGAGCTGTAACAACATCATCGAATAGAGGTGCTGTTGGTAAAACAGTGAGAAAAAAACGGCACAATTCAACAAACCAATCCAAAATGTCAACACGTGACCTTTTCCAGCCAAAAAGATAGAAATAAAACCTGTCATGAAACCTATTAGCTCCAAATAAGACAAGTCATAATCCCATAAAGTAGCAACAATATTGTGTATATCGAAGAAGTTCATGTTTTCAACGGATTTTTAACAACTTATATTACATTATCCAACACTTCCTTCCAATGAAATAGACAGCAATTTTTGCGCTTCCACCGCAAATTCCATCGGCAATTTATTGAGTACCTCTTTGGCATAACCATTCACAATTAAAGCAATCGCATCTTCCGTACTAATACCACGTTGGTTGCAGTAAAAAAGTTGATC
>DATFIF010000069.1:0-7785 GCA_035270405.1 Paludibacteraceae bacterium
AAACTACATGGAAGGGCGTGTCATCAAATTTCACACCTATTCAGACAAACGCTGCGAGCCTGTATGTGAGCATTATGGGGTTTGTGGTGGCTGCAAATGGCAAATTTTACCTTACGAAGAACAGATAAAATACAAACAAAAACAGGTCGTCGATAACTTAACACGCTTGGGGAAAGTGGAACTTCCTGAAATTATGCCAATTCTAGGATCTGCCAAAACTACTTTCTACAGAAATAAATTGGAATATACTTTTTCGAATAGAAAATGGCTCACCAACGAACAAATGAGCGACAGTGCTAATTTGAATCTAAACGGTGTAGGATTTCATATTCCAGGAATGTTTGACAAAGTTCTTGACATTGAAAAATGTTGGCTACAAAACGATATTTCAAACGACATACGTAACGAAATTAGACGTTACGCCTTCGAACATCAACTCACATTTTTTGATTTACGCAACCAAGAAGGTTTTCTGCGTACGCTCATGATTCGGACTACGTCCACTGGCGAATTGATGGTTGTCATGATTTTTTATCACGAAGATGAACCTGTACGCATCGCCTTATTAACACATTTAAAGCAACAATTTCCACAAATTACGGCATTGCTTTATGTCATCAACGAAAAATGCAACGATACGATTACCGACCAAACCGTTCACTGTTTCCACGGAGCCGACGCTATTTACGAAGAAATGGAAGGTTTGAAATTCAAAATTGGACCAAAATCTTTTTATCAAACTAATTCCGATCAAGCTTACGAACTGTACAAAATTACTCGTAATTTTGCCGAATTAACAGGCAACGAGCTAGTATATGACCTCTACACAGGCACAGGAACTATCGCCAATTTTGTGAGCAAAAAAGCCAAAAAAGTCATTGGAATTGAGTACGTCCCCGAAGCGATAGAAGATGCCAAAGCAAATTCGTTACTCAATAAAATAGATAACACGCTTTTCTTTGCAGGCGACATGAAAGAGATTCTCACTGATGATTTTATTGCGGAGCATGGTCGTCCAGATGTGATTATTACCGACCCACCACGTGCTGGAATGCACGAAGATGTGATAAATGTTATTCTGAATGCTGCGCCAAAACGCATTGTCTATGTCAGCTGTAATCCAGCGACACAAGCTCGCGATTTGCAACTTTTGGACAGTAAATATCGTGTAGATGCGGTACAACCAGTAGATATGTTTCCACATACGCATCACGTCGAAAACGTAGTAAAACTCACACATCGTTAAGCAACGCATACGTTTCAATTAAAAAAAAAGGTGAAGTAAACGATCTGTTTACTTCACCTTTTTTTTCAATTAATCTACAAATCAGCGAACTACTAATGCGAAATAACGTGTTTTTTAAGAACTCCACCTTTAATTTCACTTATAGAATGTTGTACAATAAATGCGGTTGAATCGATTTTATTTATGGCACTTAACAATTTGGTGACTTCTAAACGCGTAATAACGCAAAATAACACTTTACGATTTTGTTCATGTGCTGAACGATAACCTCCTGCCGCGCGGTATACCGTAACGCCACGCTGCAACTAATCGGTAATCATGTGTCGAATCTCTTGATTATGCTCAGAAACAATAGTTACACCAATATATTCTTCAATACCATTGATGATAAAATCTACAGATTTAGAAGCCGCCACATACGTTAACATCGAATACATGGCCGTCTCCACGTTTACTAGAAACGCTGCAACCAAAAATAATAAGACATTAAAGACAGCAATAAAATTTCCAACGGTGACTCCTCCCCGACGACTGACATAAATAGCCAACACTTCTGACCCATCAATGACAGAGCCGCCACGAATGGAAAACCCAATGCCTGCACCTAAAAATACCCCGCCGAAAATAGCAATCAACAATTTATCGGATGTAATAGATGGCAACTCGACAAAATGAACCAACACCGCCAATAGTTAAATAGAAATCATGCTTCTGATGGCGAATTGCCAAGAAATTTGCCGATAACCAATGATAATAAATGGCAAGTTGATAATCACAATCAATAACGACAAATCCAAATCTGTCAAGATATTCAACAACAACGATACACCCATGGCACCTCCATCCAAGAAATTATTGGGTAATAAAAATGATTTTAAGCCAATAGTTGCGCTTATTACTCCCAAAGACATATAAATGGCAGATTTCCACGAAAAACCAACTCCTTTTTTGAACATAATTAACTAGTTTAAATAACTATAATCCGCCTATAAATAACCATTTGTAACGCTTACTCAAAAACAAGAAAATCACTTAATAGGTTCAATATGAATAATCACCTGTGTACCTGAACCATATTTCGCTTTCAATCTATTTTCGATAGTTATAGTTGCCTCGTGCGATTCGGCAACAGACATTTCGGCCAAAACACGCACATGCACTTCGATGGCAATATCAGCACCAATGCGCCGTGTTTTTAAATTGTGAGGATCGCTCACTAGAGATTCTTCCAAAATAAGTTGCAAAATTTCATCCTCTTGCTCTTTGGGCAAAGAGCGCTCCAGCAATTCGTGCAAACTTGGCATCACCAAATCGTAAGAAACTTTTGCAATGAGCAAACTCACTAGAATAGCGGCAATCGGATCTAACACACGCCATGGCTCGCCAAAAAAAAACGCACCGCCGATACCAATCAACGTACCAATAGATGACAATGCATCCGATCGATGATGCCATGCGTTAGCTTTAACAGAAGGAGAATTTACACGTTTGCCAACTCCGATGGTGTACCAATAGAGCGACTCTTTTGTAATAATTGAGAGAATAGCAGCCAACAAAGCAATGAATCCAGGACGTTCAATAATTTCGCCCTCTGTAACACGATAAATTAAAGAAACACTGTGTGAAAAAATACCGATACTCACTGCCAACAAAGCTAAACCAATAATAATAGTAGCTAACGTTTCGTACTTCCCATGACCGTAATCGTGACTTTCATCTTTGGGTTTTGCCGAAACTTTGACAAACAAAAGTACCACTAAATCTGTCGCAAAATCAGAAATGGAGTGAATGGCATCAGCAATCATAGCACCACTGCGACCAAAAATACCAGCCAACAATTTTACAATAGATAATAGCAAATTAACAAAAAAACCTATCCATGTCACTTTATATATGGCTTTTGCGCGCCCTTGCTGTTGCATTCTTTTACTATTTTAAAATTAAAAAATCAGATGGGTAAAATAAATACACCCTATTATACGCTTTCACTAAAAGTATGATACTGCAAATTTAGTCAGTTCCATCAAACTAATTGTATCTTTTTGCTAAAATATTTAAAATCACCCATTATTTCATCGCTTTGTACTATTTTTGTAAAAAATATATCCCATGAAATTTTATCTTCCAGTTATCATTTTCAGTATCATAACTATTTATTTACCGTCACTTGTTGCACAACTCAAAGTACGTACACACACAAATAAATTAGGAATATCACTCCTCCTTTGGGCTATTCCAACACTCTTTTTAATCGTTTTCTTCTTATTTCGTTTGGATTTTTTACACACGCATCACCAGAGTTTTTTGTGGTTTGTTTGGTTATTCCTATTCCTATTTTTACCAGCCAATCTCCTAGCATTATTGGAAGTTTTAGACACGTTATTCACGCGTATTTTCAAGAAAAAATTACGACTACGCTCTATTATTGGTTATCCACTCGTTTTACTCATAAGTGTTGGTTTATTTGTAGGCGCCGTCAATCGTTATGATATTGATGTGCATCACGTAGAAATCTCCATGAATCAACTTCCTAAGGCATTTGATGGCTTAAAAATTGTTCAAATATCAGATGTTCATTTAGGAAATTTGAGCAATGCAAACGACTATTTAGAAACTGTAGCAACCAAAATCAATGCTGAAAAACCCGATTTAATTGTACTCACAGGCGATTTAGTGAATCTTACGGCAGACGAAGGTTCCCAACTACACGATCCTTTCGGCAATTTGGAAGCTACATTTGGAAAATTTGCTGTGCTGGGAAATCACGATTATGGGGATTATAGCGTTTGGAAAACACCACAAGATAAAATCGACAATTTCAACCATGTAAAAACATTGTATAAAGATCTTGGATTCAATTTACTACTCGACGAACACCGTGTGATAACTAAAGATTCATCACACATAGGCATTATTGGTGTTGAAAATTGTGGTAAAAAACCATTTCCTTGTTATGGCAACTTAGACAAAGCCTTAGAACAACTTCCCACCTCTTGCAATATTCTACTCAGCCACGATCCTACGCATTGGCGCGCCGAAGCCTTACAACATCCAGAAATTACGCTTATGCTGGCTGGACATACTCACGGTGCTCAACTCGGAATAGATTCTTACGGACTAAAATATTCACCATCACAATGGATTTTCGACGAATGGGATGGTCTGTACGAAGAGAATAACCAATTTCTATTTATCAATCGTGGTTTAGGCTACGTTGGAATCCCCTTTAGATTGGGCATGCGACCAGAAATATCAGTCATAACACTGAAGGTAAAGTAAATAACTCCAATTGTACAGTTGGCATACGACCAACCGATTCGCGCTACGCAAAAAATTGCTTTCAAGCATTCTTCTTGTCAACCTATCTGGAAAAATAAACTCTTTTTATTATGGTATAATAGGTTAAAAAAGACTACTAAACTTTTGAATTTAGTGATTTTTGAGCTATATTTGTAGTTTAAGGTTGCAAATAAACCGTTCTAATTCTAATTAATCGTCAATTTCCTTTTTTGTGAGTTGACATCAAACTATAACATAATGAATGATTTTTTTCAAACAGAAGCTTTCAAACTAACAGCCGCTGCCATTGGTTTTGTAATATTATTGATAGTGGTGTTTTTTGTGAACAAACAAGTATTTAAAGTGCTGCAACGCCGAGCATTAAGAACTGATAATAAATTAGACGATTTTGTACTTAAATTATTTAAAGTGCCTGGGCTAGCTGTGGTGTACTGGATTAGTGCTAAACTATTTACCTATTTTTTCTTTGATAATCTTAGATTTACATCAATTCTAAATCACATCAATACGTTGTTAATTATTGCCATTATTACATGGATAATTCTACAACTTATCAAATTGGGAGCATATTATATTCAGAATAAATTGGATATTTCTACCGCTGACAACCTGAGTGCTCGCAAGAATTTGACACAAATTAAAGTGTTTAAAAATATTGCAAGTTCTATCGTTGTCACTGTCGCATTTGCGGCTGCTCTACTGACGTTCGAAGAGGCTCGTGGCATTGGTGTGAGTTTACTTACTTCGGCTGGAGTGCTTGGTATTATTGTAGGTTTAGCTGCTCAAAAAAGTATTGGCATGATTCTTTCTGGGATTCAAATTGCCATTACACAGCCTATACGACTCGATGATGTGGTTGTGGTAGAAGGCGAATGGGGGAAAATTGAGGAAATAGCTCTGACCTATGTAGTGGTAAAGATTTGGGACGAACGTCGGTTGGTGCTTCCTGTAAGTTACTTTCTTGAACATCCTTTTCAGAATTGGACACGCACCACGGCTTATATTCTAGGTACCGTATTTATATTTGTAGATTACGGTTTTCCGGTGGATGCGCTTCGTGATGCACTTCCAATATTTCTTGAAGGAAACCCGAATTGGGATGGCAAAGTAGCTAATGTGCAGGTAACTAATACATCACAGCACTACATGGAACTACGAATATTGGTAAGTAGCTCTGATTCTTCCAAAAACTGGGATTTGCGCGTCGATATGCGTGAAAAGGCACTTCAATTTATACAGACCAGTTATCCTGAAACGTTTGTAAAAATCCGTATTCAACAAAAAGAACAACTTGATACAAAAATATAGCATAAAAATTAAAAAAAAGCAGCTGATAGCTGCTTTTTTTTTAAGAAGCCAAATACCACGTTGCGATGGAAAAATAAATTACCACACCACAAATATCTGCTATCGATGTAATTAAAGGAGCACTTGCCGTAGCAGGATCCAGTTTTAATTTTGTAAAGAGAAAAGGCAATAACAGCCCAATTAAACTCCCTGTGATAACGATTAAAACCATAGTTATCGAAACAACCACAATAACTTCAGGTGCTCTGTAACTCGCAATAAGAGCAACTCCAATAGCCATTGTAACACCCAACAACAAAGAAACGAGCAACTCCTTAAATATCAATTTATACCAGTCGGACAAGTGTACATCTCCAATAGCCAATGAGCGAATCATTAAAGTTGCGGATTGTGCACCTGCATTTCCTCCACTATCAATTAGGAGTGGTAGAAAGAAAACCAATGACACAAAGGATTTAATAACATCTTCAAAACTTGATATGGCAGCTCCAGAAAAAACATTCATAAACACAAGTGCCAACAACCAAAAAATACGATTCTTATATAAATTAAAAACACGTTCTTTCAATGGATTGGCTACTGCAGAATGGAACGAACCAAATTTATGAAAGTCTTCCGTTGTTTCCTCTTTTTCGACATCCAAAATATCATCGACCGTCACAATACCAATTAAGACACCTTCTACATTGACAACAGGCAATGCAATTCTATCATAATCTCTAAATGTTTTAATAGCTGTTTCTTGGTCATCTGTTGCATTGAGAGCCACAAATTGATTGTCGGTTAAATCTTCGATTTTTTGATCTGGAGCAGCAAGTAAAATATCCCTTATCGAAATGTCATCAATTAATTTCCACTCCTTATCAACAACATATATAACATTGAGTGTTTCAGAATCTTTGCCAAATTTCCTAATATGTTCAAACGTATGCGCAATCGTATAATCAGGCTTAACAGCGATATACTCGGGCGTCATCAAACGTCCAATACTATCTTCTGGATAACCTAAAAGTTGAACCGCAACTTGGCGTTCTTTAGGCGTAAGTAATTGAATCAACCGCTGCGTAACAGTTCCGGGAAGCTCTTCTAAAAACGCTGTTCGATCATCAGGTTCAAGGTCATTAATTAAAGTCGACAGTTTTCGCTGGTTTTCAACCAAACCTTCAATAATCTGTTCTTGTTTTGAGAAAGAAAGAAGTTGAAACACCTCTTTGGATAGTTTTCTGTTTAGTAATCTAAACAAGATAATTTCCTCGCTTTCAGACATCTCCTCAATCAGCTTTGCTAACTGAACAACATCCAATTTATTCAAGGAAATTTTCAATATTTTCCATTGCTTATTCTTGATAAGCTGTTGGAAACTCGTTTTAATATCAATCATAGTTGGTCTCCTTATTTTATCAACTGCCAGGAGACATGAAGCCCCTTAGCGAGATTTAAATAGTTTTAATTTACTGGGTTGGGAATCTTCGTCCATTGTGATTAATTGTGATTAAATTCATGTTAAGTTTGTAAAATTATTTTTTAGTCTTTATATAAACCAGTTTTATAGATGCTCGTTCTGTCGTGCGTTCATCAATATCAAAATTAGCTTTTAGCGATTTAATAAGTGGTGTGAGTTTATCAAAACCATAATTTCGCGGGTCAAAATTTGGCCGTTTCTTAATTAACATATTTCCCACATCACCTAAAAATGCCCAACCATCTTCATCAGCAACATCATTCACTGTCAACGATATAAACTTAATAATTTCTTTATCAATCTTTTGAAAAGTTTCTTGCTCTTTTTTAGACGTACTAACCGATAATTTATTTTCTGATGAATCTGATGAAGTAGCTTTCTTTAAAATCTCCAAATAAATAAATTTATCACAAGCAGCAATAAACGGATTAGGTGTTTTTTTCTCTCCAAATCCAAATACTTTCATACC
>DATFIF010000070.1:0-4104 GCA_035270405.1 Paludibacteraceae bacterium
TGAAGAAGAAAATATCATGGATATGGCTATCGGAAATAAAATTGCCGATTATCTGATTAAACCAGTCAATCCGAACCAAATTTTACTCGCACTCAAAAAACACATTCACAAAAAAGAGATTGTTGCCGAGCAAGTGTCATCCAATTACCGTTCTGAGTTTATGCAGATTGGTATGCAAATTAGCGAATCGCTTTCGTACGATGAATGGCTCGAATTATATCGCAAGTTGGTCTATTGGGAACTCGAATTGAACGACACGGAAACTGGCATGCACGAGATGTTGACCACTCAAAAAGCAGAAGCAAATGGCGTTTTTGCTAAATACATCCGAAAAAATTATCCGCTGTGGTTCGAGCATCCTGAGGAACGTCCACTGATGAGTCCTGATATTTTCAAAGATCGTATTTTTCCACTGTTAGACAAGGGTGAAAAAGTCTTTTTTGTAGTTATTGATAACTTTCGTCTCGACCAGTGGCAAGTCATCAAAGAGGTTTTAGGCGAATTCTATACGATGGAGCAAGAAGAGTTGTATTGCACAATTCTACCTACCGCCACGCAGTACGCACGTAACGCCATTTTTTCCGGATTAATGCCTTTGCAAATTAAAGAGATGTATCCAGAATTATGGGTGGAAGAGGAAGATGAAGAGGGTAAAAATATGAACGAAGAGGCTTTGATACAAACTCAATTAGACCGTTTTCGCCGTAAGATTCCATTTTCGTATCACAAAATAAACAACACGCAGTATGGCGACAAGTTGGTAGAACAGCTCAAAACACTCAAAGAGAATCCACTCAATGTATGCGTACTTAATTTTGTAGATATGTTGTCGCACGCCCGCACCGAAAGCAAAATGATGCGCGAATTGGCAAATACCGAATCGGCGTATCGTTCGCTCACGTTATCGTGGTTTCGCCACTCCAGCACGTTCAATCTATTCAAAGAACTGGCACAGCAAGGTTATAAAGTGGTAGTCACCACCGACCACGGAACGATTCGTGTCAATAAACCTATCAAAGTGTTAGGCGATAAAAACACCAACACCAATTTACGATATAAAGTAGGAAAAATGCTCAGTTATAACAAAAAAGAGGTGTTCGAAATGTTACAACCTGCTAAGTTTGGGTTGCCGAGTCCTAACATTAGTTCTGCCTATATTTTCGCCACAGAAGATGATTTTTTTGCCTATCCGAACAATTATAATTACTACGCTGGTTATTATAAAGACACGTTCCAGCACGGTGGTATTTCGATGGAAGAGATGCTCGTTCCACTCGTTACCATGCAACCAAAATAAATAAAAAAAGCTGACTACAATTTAGTCAGCTTTTTTGTTGATATGCACATTTTTTATTCTTTGATTTTACGGTATGAACCTTCGATAATCAACATGCCAGGAAGAATCTCGCCTCCAACCGTTTTCTTAAATTGCGTTGCGGTGAGCTCAGAACCAACTTCAGATTCTTGAGCAGCCATGTAGCGATTATCCCAAATCTTGCCTTTTTGAGGTTGCACAGTGGCTACATACTTATACGAGGTTTTTTCGGTTGCAGGATCTTGAATCCGCTGCACCACTTGAAATTTACTTTTTTCAGTAATGCCTTCTTTTAAACCAATTTTAGCCGTATAACCAACAATGGATCCTTTTGCATTAGTGATAATATTGTAAATGGGCGTTTTGACTTTGAAATCTTCGTACTTTAGTTGTAACGCTGCAATATTTTTATCCATCGAACGGGTACAAATAAGTTTTACTAAATCTGTACGTTCATATTTCCCTTTCAAAACTGATTTAGCATCAAATTCGTATTCATGTGCTACATATTTGACTTTAAACAGGTCTCCATGTTCTACAAATGCTTGGATTTTTTGAGGATTAGAAACTGACGTATAATAATTATTGTAAAAAATCGCTGCAACAGAATCATTCCACTGTAACTGATAGAGATAAGAGTGAGTTTTCACCGTAAATCCGGTATAACTATCGGCTATGGCACCTCCAATCTCAGCTAGTTGACTTCCAGCATTCCCGCCCAATAAAGCATCCATAAGTCCACCAACAATCCCCAAACCAACTTTCGCAGCAGCTGCTTTTTCTTCAGCCGTCACGTAGGTCATGTCATTGACTAAGATAAACGTACTGTTTAAAAGCTCTTCTCCCGCATCGGAAAGTAACGCCAAACCACGTGCCGATTGTTGTGCTAAAGCCACATCCATATCATTGGCATTATATTGTCCGCGATCCTGAATAAGCGACATATTGAAGACATAATCTTCAGGTGCAATTTCATGAAGGTTGAACCATTTTGCCACCAATCTTTGACCGCAATCCGATTTGTTCAACATCTCCTCTATGGCTAAGCCATTTTTCTGTACATCGCGTGATGATAAAGCTTTTCCATATTCGGCTTTGATTAATCCATCTTTTTTACGTTGTACTCCTTTGATGCTATCATTCAACAAAACACGAAGATTCAAATTATGATCATCGTATTTATCGGGTGTGGGGATGCTGTCAAAAGCAACGAAAATATCTTTACCAAATTCATCCTCAGAATGATAAACCATCATAGTAGCAAGTGAACTACGAGCATAAGTTCGTAACTCACCATTCGTTTGTGCAGTTGCAAAACCTACTACTTGCAGGAATACAACCAATGTTAGAACATAATGACGCGTTAACGTAGCCATCCGATATTAGTTGTAGTAGGTTGTTGCCCTTGACCATAAGCCACTCCGACTTCTCTGAAAGCATTGATGCGTTGCGATTCTAAATCCACGCCGTCTTGCCATTTTTTCATTTCAAACTTCCAATCATCTAACACTTTACCTTTGATTTCAGCATAAAGCAGTTGCGCATCGCCATAACATTTAGCATCTGGATAAATTTGGCTAAGGTATTCTGCGGTTGCTTCTGCACCAGCTGAATTTTGTTGAGCCATCCACGTAGATTTTGCCAACGCTAAGTTAACATCGCACAAATAATCGATGTATTGTTGGTAAACGCTTATTGACAAATCCAACGATTCGCTATATTTATCACATTCTGTAGGGATTGAAGTTAGTAAATACAGAGCTTCTTCAAATTTTTTCTGACCAACAAGTGCTTTCACTTGTAAGAAAATAATTTCGGCTTGTGAGTTATAGTAATCAATAATTTTCACTTTACCCTCATCAATAAATTTAGCTAATACGGGCGAGTTTACATTGATGTGTTTAATGGCATCCATATAACTTTTTGTATCGTTCGTTCCTACACCTTTTGTCACAACGGAGGTTGTAGCAAAGATTTTTTTATCGTAATAGTCAGCGACATAAAAAGTCATTTCTAACGTTTGGGCAATTTGCACAGGTGCTGTCGGTGTGATATCTTTGGTTAAAGGCGTCGCAATGACAGTAATGAAAAAACGATTGAGTAAATCACCCGATGCGATTCCGTTTTTAGTAATCAGCATATTGAGCTTATTGATCACTTGCACTTTAGCTGTTGTTGGAAAAGGATCTGGCAAATCTTCAACAATGACTTTCAGAGCAATAGACGACCCTTTAGGGGCAGCTTGTTGTGAATAACTTGAAAAAGTTATTGCAAAACAAATTAATAACAGTGTTATCTTCTTCATATTATTTTTCTCCTATAACTAAAATCGTTTTACCTAATCCTCTATTCATAATTTTTGACGCAAGATTATATGGTTCTTGACGCAAAAAAGTCCGCAGTGACCGCGCGAATGTTTCCGTGTCCATGGCTGCTCCATTGGGCTTAAATAATGGAATACGAACTTGCTCATAACGAATGTAATTTTCCGAACCATCCATTTTGCTAAAACGCCCTTGTACTGTATTTTGAGCCATCCAATCTTCTATGATTTCGCTCAACTCTTTACCATCATATTCTGTTTCCAAATCGACGTCAGAACCTGTATCGAAAACACGAATTTCTAAAGCCACTTCACGTCCATTGGTAAATAAATCGTCAAAATGAGCTTGTAAACGATTGTTGAAATTATCAATATTTGCCAAAACGGCCTCTTCTAATAGCGTTGGTACGTCAGCACTGAACGAAGGCGCACTTGTTCCTGACGCTCCACCAATACTTTTGTTGGT
>DATFIF010000071.1:0-3167 GCA_035270405.1 Paludibacteraceae bacterium
TTTTTTTATAGCATTCAGCCAAGTTGCTTACTCCATAAATTCTTCACTGCCATCGGTACCAGTCACACCATTTTCCTCTTTCGATGATTTTGGTTTTTTCTTATCTTTCATATTACCGAAGTTGTAGGTGGCTGTGAGCGAAAAGCGTGGTCCGTTTGGTGCGCGTTCAAAATCTTGGTAGAAGGTGTCACCCCACGTAATATTTTTCCATCCTCGTGAATTGAGCACGTCACGAATACTCAAACTTAGATTGAGTTTTTTGTCAAAGAAAGATTTTTTCAAACCGAGATTAATCATGTATGAATCTTTAGTTTTTCCTTGCGCAATAACGTGTGGCGAATAGTAAGCGCCAGTTAATTGACCTGAAAAGGTTTTAGTCATTATAAAATTTGCCATCAAACGAGCGTCCCAAGAAAAACCTTGACTTTCTGGTTGAAGCAGCACGCCTTTGTATATAATTGGACTCATTTGCTCATAATATCCATTGACGGTTGTGGTTAAACTCAACCATTTTCCAATTCTATTTTTTGCAACAATTTCGACGCCTCCCGATTGTGCGCTTGCCACGTTATCATAAGTTGTTTCCATAATATCACTATTCAGTGGAGATTGAAAACGTACACGCTCTATCACGTCCGTGGTGTATCGGTAATATAGGGACGTTGACAAAATGTGTTCTTTCCAACTTTTGATATAATTCAGTTCAAGCGCATTGGCAAATTCAGGCGTTAATTGAGGATTACCATACGATATGTTTGTAGAGTCCGAAACGTTGCGATAAGCGCTTAATTCCCATCCGCGTGGGCGATTTACACGGCGTGTGTAGTTTAATTGTAGCTCATTGTCTTTTGGCAAAGAGTAGGATAAATAGGCTGTGGGGAAGAGTTGAAAATATCCTTTCGTATTGGTAGCGAATGGATCTGTTTCCACGTCACGTGTGCTTACGAGTGTATTGGTATATTCTCCACGTAAGCCAGCTTGAAAACTAAATTTTCCAAATTTTGCTCCGTAAGTCGCATAAACGGCACTAATCAACTCTTGGTATTTATAATCGTTGTAAGCTGAAAGACTATCTATATTACTAGTTGGAATATCAAAGGTTTTTGAATTTGAAAAGCGGTCTCGCCAGTTCACGGCTACGCCAGCTTCCAATTTCATATTGTCGCTAAATTTTTGCACATAATCCGATTTGAAATCTATGTTTTGATTACTGTATCCGCTATATTGTTTTTGTTTGTACGCTGATGCATTACCAAATTCGACGGTTTGTTCGTAATTAGAATTTTGGTTACGTTGATTACCACCGTAAGTGATGGACGAACGCACTTCTGAACCTTTTTTATCAATTTCGTAGACGTAATCTAAGGTAACGTTGTACGATAAACGTGCCGCGTCAGCAGCGCTGAAATGGTTATATTTTGCCGTATCTAAGGTGGTAAAACGTATCACATCATAGGCAATGGTGGAGTAGTTATCGTTGTCTTGTGTATTGAACATACCTGAAACACCGATTGTATTTTTCTCATTGATGTGCCAACTTAATCCTGTGCGTCCAAAAAGACCCCACGAATTACGAAACATGTTATTTTCTTGATGCATAAACAACAACGTGTCGGCTTTGTTTGTGCCTGGCTTAAAAGAGTAGCGATCGGTATAACCAGTACCAATCCCTCTGCGTTGACGGAAACCAAGACTCGCATAGAAATCAATTTTAGAACTATTGTAATTAAAGTTTGCACTTGCATTTCCACTCACTTTACCTTTGAGTTGGTAACTTAATCCTGTTGAAACGCTTCCCATATAACCGCTTTTACGATCTTTCTTCATCACTAAATTAATAATTCCAGCAGTGCCTTCGGGACTATATTTTGCTGATGGATTTGTAATAATTTCAACAGATTCAATGCTTCCAGCGGGCATTTGTTCTAAAATTTGCGCTCTATTTTCGCTATCCAATCCTGATGGTTTTCCATTAATCCAAATTTCCACATTACTGTTATTTCTCAGCGACACATTCCCGTCGTTGTCAACTTGTACCGAAGGAATATTTTCTAAAACATCGGTGGCAGAAGCGCCTGCTGCCACAATATTTTGATCCACATTAAATACTTTTTTATCAATATCAAAACGCATTTGCGAGGCTTGTCCCACCACTTCCACCTCCCCTAATACTTGCGCATCTTCTTCTAACTTTATGGTATTGACCGTTATTTTGTCTGTTGAAGATTTGACGGTAATTATTTTCGTGTACGTTTTATAGCCAATAAATGAAACTTCAAGGCGATAAATGCCTATCATCATATTATCAACGGTGAAAAATCCCGCCACATCAGTGATACTTCCCCCCGCTAATGCGTCATTACTTTGATGTAAGAGAACCACGTTTACGTAGTCCAAAGGTTGATTGTGAGTATCTATGATTTTCCCTTTTATTGTGGCGGCCGATAAGGCTATTACGAAGATAAAAAGCGCAATAGCGGTGGCAAAAATGTGTTTCATTGAAGAAAATGTGTTAGCGTAAGTAATCTCAGTGACCAATCCAAACAGTTGGACTAATCGTTAGACGTTTAATGTGTTGTAAAGTTTAATGTCGTTCGATAAAAGCTTCGACGGCTAATCGGTAAGAGTTGAGTCCAAAACCGCCAATTGTGCCTATAACAACAGGTGAGAGTAACGATTTGTGCCGAAAATCTTCGCGTTTGAATACGTTTGAAATATGCACTTCGATAGTTGGTGTTTTTACGCCAGCTACCGCATCCGCTATAGCCACGGAAGTGTGTGTGTAACCGCCAGCATTCAGAATAATACCATCAACCGAGAAACCTACCTCATGTATTTTATCGATAATCTCACCTTCTATATTAGATTGGTAATACGATAACGTGATGTGTGGATAACGCGTTTGGAGTTTTTCTAAATAACTCTCGAACGTGTCATGTCCATAAATTTCGGGTTCTCTTTTGCCAAGTAAATTGAGGTTCGGACCATTAATGATGACAAGGTGCATATACTGTGTAATTGGTTCTGACAAAGATACAAAACAAATTTAGATATTGAAACAGTGATAACCTCTTTTTATAAATTGTTTTTTGGTAAAAAATTATCGAAAAACAATAAATACATTTGGTAATTCAAAAAATAATAGCTTACTTTGCTTCGTCGTTTAC
>DATFIF010000072.1:0-6941 GCA_035270405.1 Paludibacteraceae bacterium
TTTTTTTATACTTTTGTACAAAACATTCTGATTATGAAGAAACTGATTTTCACCCTAGCAATCTTGCTCTCATACAGTTGCCTATCGGCCCAAGAAACGGCAGTTAATCTGAACGAAGATTATCTGTTTTATCAAGGAAAAACATTATTCGAACAGCAGAAATATGCTGCATCAACTCAGTATTTTGAAAAATACAGAGAGGCGTCTACCAATAAAAACAGCAGTTTAAATCAAGAAGCATCCTATTACATTGCTTCCAACGCCTACGAACTGAAACAAAAAAACGCACTGTCGCTGTTGCAAGATTACTTGCAAATATATCCATATTCACCCATGCGTGAACGTGTAGCTTATATGATTGGTCGCACATACTACGAACATAAAAATTATAAAGAGGCGATTAATTGGTATGGTCAATTAAAAAACAATCAATTAGACGGCGATGATAACATGGCATACCTCTTCACAAAAGGTGTATCTTATTTAGCATTAAAAGATTACGAACCTGCTCGGGTAATTTTTGCAAATCTATATGGCAGAAAAACAATCTACGAAACTGATGCACTTTATTACTACTCCTATTCAGAATTTTGTTTGAAAAATTATAATAAAGCACTCACTGGCTTTTTAGAACTAGAAACTAATTCCAAATA
Source organism: Paludibacteraceae bacterium (assembly GCA_035270405.1). Classification (GTDB taxonomy): domain Bacteria; phylum Bacteroidota; class Bacteroidia; order Bacteroidales; family Paludibacteraceae; genus W0P28-013. Next base: position 654 of record DATFIF010000072.1, read on the forward strand.
TGCCGAGCCTTCATCCTATCATTTACTACAAATTTACGACCAGCAAGGAGAGAATACAAAAGCCGTAGAATATGGTCAAAGCTTACTGAAAAGATTTCCTGTAAGTCCTTACAATTCTGAAGCTTACAGAATATTAGGAGAAGCTTCGTACCGCGAAAAATCGTACAAACAAGCCATTGATTACTTGAAAAAATACGAACGGAACGAAAAGAAAGTGCAACGTTCGGACATGTATATGCTTGGTTTATCGTATTATCACACGGGAGAGTTTAAAAATGCGGTAGATCACCTTTCAAAAGTAACTACCGAGAAAGATGCGTTATCACAAAATGCCTATTTGTATATTGGTTTGAGTTACGTAAAATTGAATGATAAAACGAATGCCAAAATGGCTTTCCAAACAGCATCCAAAGACAATTTTGACCAAGCAACAAAAGAAGAAGCTAGTTACAATTACGTGCTGGCTGTTTATGAAGAAGCGGCTCCTTTTGGAGAATCCATTACGGCTTTCGAACGTTTTATCGCCGACTATCCAAAATCGAAACATTTGGATGATATTTATAGCCATTTGGTAACGATATATATGACTGAGAAAAACTATGAAACAGCCTACGCATCGATACAAAAAATTAAAACAACCAATCCAAAAATTAAGGCTGCAAAAGAAAATGCATTATTTCAACTAGGAGCTGCTGCATTTTTGAAAAAAGAGTACACAAAAGCCCTGAACTATTTCACATTATCTATCGCAGAATACACACCTCAATCATTTTCTGCACAAGCATTTTTGTGGCGAGGAGAAACCTATTACCAATTAGGTGAATACAACAAAGCGCGTTTAGACCTTGTGAAATTTGGAGATCAAAAACAAAAACGCACTCAGGAGGAGAATTTAAAATCTTATTATACACTAGCTTATAGCTATTTTGAAGAAGAAAATTTCACAGCTGCACTCGAGTGGTATTTGAAATTCATTCAACTCGAGAAAAGCCATAAAAATCCACTATTCACTGATGTTGTTAATCGCACAGGCGACTGCTATTTTTACACACGCGAATTTGATACAGCACGCAAATATTACATGCAAATTGCCAATAGCTCAGCAACATTTGGTGACTATGCCTCGTTTCAAAATGCATTTATTTTAGGCATACAGAAAAAATATAACGAAAAAATAGTCGCTTTGAATACCCTGCTTTCAACCTATCCTAAATCCGATTATGCGGATGATGCACTGTATGAAATTGGTCGTACCTACGTACTTCAAGAGGAAAATGATAAAGCCATAACAAGCTACGAGAAAGTAATAACACTCTATCCAAAAACAACTTTAGCGCGCAAAGCAGCGCTCGAAATTGGAATGTTATATGCCAACAAAGGTGACATGGAGCAAGCTATTGTCGCTTACAAAACGGTTGTAAACAGTTATCCAAGTAGTGAAGAGGCGAAAGTAGCTATCGAAAGTATGCAAACGATTTACGTTGAGAATAACCAAATCAAAGAGTACTTAAGCTACCGCGAATCGATAGAGGGAAGTACCATCTCAACGATGAAAAAAAGCTTAGAAGATTCGCTAAACTTTGTTGCAGCAGAACGCCTTTTTGTAAAAGAAAAATACAAAGAAGCGACTGCAAGTTTCAAAAATTATTTGGTCACTTTTTGCGACAAGCAAACACTCAACTGCATTTTAGCGCACTATTATTTAGGAGAGAGTTATTATAAAACTGACCAATTGGAAAAAGCGCTTACAAGTTTTGAACGTTTAACTAAACTCACAGGAAATCCTTATCAAGAAGAGGCTTTAGTGCGAAGTGCCGAAATTACTTACGGTCAAAAAGATTACAAAAAAGCATTAGATTATTTCGAACAATTGTTTGATGCTGCCAGCAGCAGAGAAAATAAAAACAGTGCTCGTATTGGAATTTTACGTTGCAGCTATGCATTAAACAACTATGACAAAACTATTTTAGCGGCGAATAACTTACTAGAAGAAGCCTCTACCGACGCTTTTATCGTAAGAGAAGCACGCTATTGCAGAGCCAAGTCATACTTGCAAGTGAATGAAGCTAAAATAGCAATGGATGATTTAAAAGAGTTGAGCAAAGACCTACGCCAAGAGATGGGCGCAGAAGCAAAATATTTGTTGGCTCAGCAATTTTATAATCAAGAACAATACGGCTCGGCTGAAACAGAAATAATGGATTTTATTGAACGTAATACGCCTCACCAATATTGGTTAGCACGCGCATTCGTTCTTTTAGCCGATATTTATATCCAACAAAATGATGATTTTCAAGCGAAACAATATTTAATTAGTTTAGAAGAAAATTATCCTGCCAAAGATGATATCAAAAATAGGATTGATAAACGTTTAAGCGGCATTAAAGAAAGAGAAAAACAACAAGTATATTGATAATTGCAAAAACAAAATATCCAATGAAACGATTACATTATCTGATCATCGCTAGCACTATTTGCGTAACAGCAGTTGCACAAGACAACGACTCTATCGTTACGCACAATGTGAGCATTGAAAAAGAATATATACCGCAAGTAATACAGGTAAAACGCACAGACATTGAGCTTCCATCAGCCGAACCTACGATTACTAAAACTGACGTAACTTATAGTGCTGAAACAAAACCTCTAGAGACCAAATCAACCTTTTATCCTGCGAAAGAATCAGAACTAAAAAGTATGAAACGACCAGCATATAAATCTGGTTTTGTACGTTTTGGCATTGGTTTTCCTTTGACTTGGATGGGTGAATTGTGGTATCCAATTATCAATACAAATACCGATTATTTAGATATTAATCTCAACCATTACGGGATTAAAAATAATGGTAAAACTCTTATTGATACCGATTTAGATTTACGTTACAACAAAAAACTACGTACTGGAGAACTTTATACCTCTTTGGGACTTTCAAACGCCACTTTTAATTATTACGGAAAAGATTCAGTTTTTACCGATAACAATGTATTTTATGACGTAAACGACGAAAAAGTAGCTGGTAAAAATGTAATTCCAACAGAACAATCTATTACGCAATTATACGCCAATATGGGATTCCGTTCCTTGAAAGAGGTAAATGGTTGGAGTTATGACGGCATGTTAAATTATCGACTCTTAAGTGCTGCCAATAGTCTACGCGAACACACAATAGGAATTAATGTAAGTGGTGGTTACAATTTAAAAGAAAATCACTTTATCGCTGATTTAGGAAGCGACATCTATCTCTATCACCATCCCATTCTGCAATTCACTCCTGCAGATTCCATTTGGGAACCACAAGCCGTCATCACATTCCGTCCACGCTACGAACGCACTTGGGATAAATTATCGCTTCGTGTAGGCGCTAAACTGTGGTTTTCTATCAATAAAGGAGCTATATTTGCAGCTTCGCCAGATATTGAAGTGCGTTATGCTTTTGCAAAAATATTTGATGTCTATGCTGGAATTGGTGGAGATTATCAATTCACAAGTTTATCAAAAACCTTAAAAGAAAATCGTTATTATCATGCCAATGAGCGCATGCAGTCGAACGATTACACGCCATTCGACTTCTATGGCGGATTTAATGTTAGACCATTTGCAGGATTTATTTTCGACGCATCGATTAGTTATAAAATGATTGAAAATCAACATTTCTTTTACAATAAACAATTTGATTGCTTATCCACGCCAAACGAATGGCCTGATAAACAAGATTCTGAGCGCGTTTATGGAAATGTTTTCACCGTTGACCATGCGCGAGCCACGTTGTTGAATGTAGAAGCACGTATCGGATACAATTTGAAAGAGCGCTACACATTTCATGTAAAAGGGAACTATAACGGTTGGAATATACTAACGCCCAATGTAAAAGCTTGGAATAAACCGACTTGGGAGATTGATGCTGGCATCGAAGCGATGATTACTAAAAATTTCAGCCTGAATGCGAATTTCTATTATGCTTCTGAACGTTTAAACAAACTACCAAATACAGATGGAACCATTAGCATTCGGACACTAACACCGATTTACGATTTAAATTTATCAGCAAGTTATACCTTCAAAAAACAATGGAGTTTATTTGTACAAGCAAATAACATTTTAGCTTCATCGAAAGCCTTGACTTATCAAGAATGGTATGGTTATGATAACATTGGTCTTAATATGCTGATAGGTGCTTCAATTGCTTTTTAAGTAGTTGCTAAATGATATTAAAAAAAGGTCGCCTTTTCGGGCGACCTTTTTTTAAATCCAAACAATGAAGTTTTCAGAAGAACTTATTATTCTTCATTCAACGTAACACGTTTAAATGCAGTTGGTGTTGCATTATTTGCTTTTGCATAAGCTCCAACAGTTATTTTTGCATCTTTAATAAAAGCCTGCTCAATCAAAGTAGATTCTTGATAGAATTTATTTAAACGACCTTCAGCAATTTTTTCTAACATAGCTTCAGGCTTGCCCTCTTCACGCGCTTTTTCACGACCAACTTTCAACTCTCCCTCTACTACTTTTGCAGGAACAGATGCACGATCCAAAGAGATTGGATTCATTGCAGCAGCTTGCATGGCAATATCACGAGCTACTTGGTGTTCTACATTTGCTTCAGCAAAAGCTACAAGCGTTGCCAATTTATTGCCTGGGTGAATATATTCTACAACTGTAGCACCTTCAGCGATTTCATAGTAACCTATCTCCATTTTTTCGCCAGTCACACCACTACGTTCTGTTACTAAATCAGAAATCGAACGACCGCCTATTTCAACCGCGTTCAATGCTTCCAAAGTAGCAACTTTGGTTTCTAATGCTTTGTCGAGAATTTGTTGAGTTAATGCAATAAAGTCAGCGTTTTTGGCCACAAAATCAGTCTCACATTTCAAAGCTACGATTGCACCAAAGCCATCTTTAACTTGAGCTAAAACGCAACCTTCAGAGGCTTCGCGATCGCTACGTTTTGCAGCAATAGCTTGACCACGTTTACGAATCAATTCAATTGCCAAATCCATGTCACCGTTAGCTTCAGTAAGAGCATTCTTACAATCCATCATTCCGGCTCCTGTCATAGTGCGGAGTTTAGTAATTTCCGCCATTGTTACTGCCATAATTATAATTATTTAATTGATTATTACTTCAAATTTAAGAGAAAAAAGCGTTACAAAACACACGATTATCAGTGTCTGCAACGCTTTTTTATGTTGTTTTACAACTATTTATTCTTCAGTAGCTGCAGCAGGTGTTTCCTCTCCTTCAGCTTCTTTTTGAACACGTTTGGAAGCGCGAGTACGTCTTTCTTTGATTTCTGGCACTTCTTCTTCGTTTTCAGCTTTATCCATTTTGCGTTCCAATGCACCTTCTTTCAATGCATCAATCATGGCATTCACAATAATCTCAATTGATTTTGTGGCGTCATCATTAGCTGGAATAACAAAGTTGATATCATTAGGATTGGAGTTTGTATCAACGATACCAAATACAGGAATACCCAAACGAACAGCTTCAGTTACAGCGATATGTTCTTTCATCACGTCAATAACAAACAAAGCAGCTGGCAAACGGTTCAAATCAGCAATAGAGCCTAAGTTCTTTTCTAATTTAGCACGTTGACGAGTAATTTGTAATTTTTCACGTTTTGATAAAATAGCAAATGTACCATCTGTTGCCATTTTGTCGATGGTGTCCATCTTTTTAACGGCTTTACGAATAGTTGGAAAATTGGTCAACATACCACCCGCCCAACGTTCAGTAATATATGGCATACCTACTTCAGCAGCTTTTTCTGCTACAATTTCTTTTGCTTGTTTCTTAGTAGCAACAAACAATACGCGTTTGCCAGATTTGGCAATTTGTTTCATAGCATCAGCTGCTTCGTCGATTTTAGCAACCGTTTTGTGAAGGTCGATGATGTGAATACCATTACGTTCCATAAAAATGTATGGAGCCATAGCTGGATTCCATTTACGCTTGAGGTGACCAAAATGTGCACCTGCATCCAATAAATCTTGGAAATTTGTTCTTGACATGTTTTTTGTTTTAAAAAATTGTTTACTTTCTTTTAACTTTTTGTTAAGCAATCACCAAGTAGTTGCTCTGGGCAAGTCTAAATGATTTAGATACTAAACAAACGAGGTTGAACATCACGCCGTACGACTCAAGCCGAACGGAGTAATGCCGAACACACATATTAACGTTTTGAGAATTGGAAACGTTTACGAGCTTTTGGTTGACCTGGTTTTTTACGCTCAACTTCACGAGCATCACGAGTCATAAAACCAGCTGCTTTCAACGCTGACTTAT
>DATFIF010000073.1:0-10765 GCA_035270405.1 Paludibacteraceae bacterium
TGAAGGATTAAATATTCGTTATTTCGGTCCACTCGACGGTCACGATATGGAATCTTTAGTTACTACGTTACAAGAACTGAAAAAATTCAAAGGTCCAAAAGTTCTTCATATCATCACAAAAAAAGGCAAAGGATACGAACCAGCTGAAAAAGAGGCGACGGTTTGGCATGCTCCTGGTGAATTTGATGCAAAAACAGGCCAACGTGCTAAACCAAACGAGGAGCAACAACCACCGCTTTTTCAAGAAGTATTTGGTCAAACTTTATTAGAATTAGCTCGTACCAATGATAAGATTGTAGCGGTCACACCTGCCATGCCAAGTGGATGTTCCATGTCTTATATGATGGATGAACTGCCTAATCGCACCTTTGATGTTGGCATAGCTGAAGGTCACGCTGTCACATTCTCGGCTGGATTAGCCAAAGATGGCTTGTTGCCTTTCTGTAATATCTATTCTACATTTATGCAACGCGCTTACGATAACATCATTCACGATGTTGCTTTGCAAAATCTGAATGTCATCATGTGTTTAGATCGCGCTGGAATTGTAGGTTCCGACGGAGCAACGCATCAAGGTCAATTTGACTTGGCTTATTGTCGCTGCATACCAAATTTAACCATTGCGTCGCCACGTAACGAACACGAATTCCGCAACTTGATGTACACCGCACAACTAGCAGATCCTGGTCCGTTTGTGATTCGATATCCACGAGGAAAAGGCGTTTTGGTAGATTGGAAAAATCAGATGGAGACGCTTGAAATCGGTAAAGGAGTCTGTTTGAAAGATGGCGAAAAAGCCGTTGTGCTGACGTTGGGTCCAATTGGTAATGCAGTAGCCGAAGCCATAGCAACTATCGAAAAAACTCACAACATCACCATTGCGCACTATGATATGCGTTTTTTAAAGCCACTAGACGAAACCATTTTACAAAACGTAGGCAAGCAATTCAACCATATTTTCACCGTGGAAGATGGAACTACTACTGGCGGATTAGGTAGTGCTGTACTGGAATTTATGTCGGATAATGGGTTGCAACCTCTAGTAACTCGCATCGGAATTCCTGATGAATTTATCGAACACGGAACGCCAGCAGAGCTTTACCACATGCTAGGATTAGATGCCGCAGGAATAGCCAACACAATCGTCACCAAACTAGGATTAAAGAATAAGGAGAAGTAACAGCGTATGAAAATAATTATTGTGGGTGCGGGAGAAGTTGGTCGCCACCTAGCCAAAATGCTTGCAAACGAGAATCAAGACATTGTGCTGATGGACAATGACGAAGAACGTCTCGAAGATTTGGATACTAATTATGACCTTTTGACAAAAATTGGTTCGCCTACGTCGATTAAAGATTTGGAAGAATCTGGAGTTTCAGAGGCAGATTTGTTCATCGCTGTTACACCAGAAGAGAGTGTGAACATGACCGCTTGCATGCTCGCCACCAATTTAGGCGCACATAAAACATTGGCACGAATCAATAACTACGAATATCTACTACCTAAAAATAGAGAATTCTTCGAAAAATTAGGTGTGGAGCACCTCATTTATCCTGAAATGTTGGCTGCTGATGAAATTGTAGAGTCACTCAAAACTAGCTGGCTGCGCGAAAATACAAGTTTTTGCTCTGACGCATTAACTCTTTTAGTGATTAAAGTTCGTGATAATTCAGTGATTGTCAACAGAGCCTTTAGTACCGGTTATTTCAATCATAAAAAATACCGTATCGTAGCTATTAAACGTAACAATCAGACAATCATTCCTATCGGTTCTGACATGGTTCTTGCCGACGATATTGTCTATTTTATGACGACCAAAGAGTATTTGGATTTTGTACGTGAGCAGGCTGGCAAAATAGATGTTCCTCTTCGTAATGTGATGATTATGGGCGGAAGTCGTATTGCACAAAAAACGATACAAAAATTACCACCACACGTCAAAGTTAAAATCCTAGAACGCGATAGAGAAAAAAGTTTTGATTTAGCGGATAAGCTCACCGACACACTCATTATCAATTGTGACGGACGAAATACTGAGCTACTCAAAGAAGAAGGGATTCAAGATATGGACGCATTCGTAGCTGTAACATCCAATTCAGAAGCTAATATTTTGGCTTGCTTGGCCGCCAAACGACTCGGCGTAAGAAAAACGATAGCAGAAGTTGAAAATCTTGACTATATCATGCTAGCTGAAAATATGGATATCAGCATGGTTGTCAATAAAAAAATAATCGCCGCAAGCTACATTTATCAATTAACGCTTGACGCTGACGTGCTCAATGTTAGAAACTTAACAGCCACTGACGCCGAAGTCGTGGAATTTGTTGTGAAGCCAGGATCAAAAATAACCAAATCAAAAATTAAAGATGTGCGTTTACCAAAACAGGTAAATATTGGAGGTTATGTGCGTGATGGTAAGGGCTATATTGTAGATGGCGATACCGTTATTATTCCAAACGACCACGTTGTCATATTCTGTATGTCATCAGCTATTCGCAAAATAGAACATCTTTTCAATTAATCTATGAGTACCGATTTTAACTTTCGACTCATTGCACGAATAATTGGTAGCTTACTCTTCATCGAAAGTGTTTTGCTACTCGCAATGAGTTTTATTCCCTTAATTTACGGAGAGAGCGACGCCCGTTATTTCTTAATTAGCGGCGGAATCGGTCTACTATTGGCAGGTGTCTTGTTACTCTTAGGACTCAAAGCTCAACCAACTTTAAGCAAACGAGAAGGTTCTGTTATCGTTACATTCACATGGGTGATGTTTGCCGCTATTGGTATGCTACCATTTTGGTTGAGCGGCAGCATTCCATCGGTGACAGATGCTTACTTCGAAACAATGTCAGGCTTTACAACCACTGGAGCATCCATTCTCAATAATATCGAAGCGTTATCGCACGGTATGTTATTGTGGCGAAGTCTTACCCATTGGATGGGTGGTTTGGGAATTATTGTCATATCACTCGCCCTATTACCTCTTTTTGGGTACAACGGTATGCAGCTCTTCGCTGCTGAATCTTCAGGACCAACCAAAGACAAAATACATCCGAAGATTAACGAAACTGCCAAACGCCTATTTCTTATATACATGGCACTGAATATAGCCGAAACTGTGTTACTTAAGTTCGGTGGTATGAGTTGGTTTGATGCAGTTTGTCACTCTCTGTCCACGGTTGCTACGGGAGGTTTTTCAACTAAACAGGCAAGTATTGGTTATTGGAATTCTCCTTATATCGAATACATTGTGACACTTTTCATGATTCTTTCAGGTATTAATTTCAGCCTTTATTATTTTGCTTTCAAACATAAATTCGAAAGAATTATTGATAATGAAGAGTTGAAAGCTTACTTAATCTTTCTTTTTTCGGTAGCAGTTATCATCTTTATTTCGCTCATCGACTTTTCGGCGATACCCACATTTAACGCTTTAGAAAAATCCTTTAGAGACTCCCTATTTACAGTTGCATCCATCATGACAGCAACTGGATTTGTAACAGTTGATTATATGAGTTGGAAAACATTTACTTGGATGATTTTAATCATTCTGATGATTACTGGCGCTTCAGCAGGCTCAACCACGGGAGGTATTAAAATGGTGCGTATCGTGATTGTTGCCAAATATTGTTATTATGAATTTAAACAAATCATTCACCCGAATGCTGTGCTACCTGTTCGTTACAATGGACATGTGGTTAAAGAGGATGTTATTACCAAAATATTAGCTTTTGTTATTTTGTACCTCACCACCATCGCCATCGGCGTGTTAGTATTAGCAGCTTCAGGAATGGAATTTCAAGAATCAATAAGTGCCTTGATTAGTAGCTTAAGCTGTATGGGGCCTGCCTTGGGAAGTGTTGGTCCAATGGGCAATTACGCCAATATTCCTGAATTTAGCAAATGGTTTTTGTCATTTATCATGTTGGTAGGGCGTTTGGAACTATTCACCGTATTGCTACTCTTTACGCCTACTTTTTGGAGAAAATAAAGGTGAAAGACTCAAATAATAAAGGCGATTGAATGATATTCAATCGCCTTTATACAATCATATAAGTAGTTATGCAAAGAGCACACGAAACGCTTCTTCTACTTTTTGCACACCAATCACCTCAATTTTAAAATTGGTTTTGGTTAATTGATTTTTATTGAATTCGGGTACAATAATCTTTTTAAAGCCTAACTTTTGAGCTTCGGCAATACGTTGTTCGATGCGATTGACTGGACGAATTTCGCCTGACAAACCAACCTCGCCCGTGAGGCAAATACGTTTATCAATGGCAATATCCAAATTCGACGAGAGAACCGCCGCCAAAACAGATAAATCGACACCTGGATCACTCACGCGCAGACCGCCAGCGATGTTTAAGAATACATCTTTTTGGGCTAATTTAAAGCCTGCACGTTTTTCGAGCACCGCCAGCAACATATTCATACGACGTAAATCGAAACCTGTAGCCGAGCGTTGTGGCGTGCCGTAAGCCGCCGTGCTCACCAACGCTTGTACTTCTATCAAGAAAGGTCTTACGCCCTCTATCATAGCTGCAATAGCCACGCCACTTAATCCTTCGTGATTTTGATTCAAGAGCAATTCGGAAGGATTACTCACTTCACGCAAACCACGCTCCTGCATCTCAAAAATAGCTAACTCGTCGGTACTTCCAAAACGATTTTTATGCGCCCGTAAAATACGATACATATAATGGCGATCGCCTTCGAATTGTAAAACGGTATCAACAATATGTTCCAAAATTTTAGGACCTGCAATACTGCCCTCTTTTGTGATATGTCCAATGATAAATACAGGAATATTTGTCTCTTTAGCAAATTTAAGTAACGCAGCAGAACATTCACGCACTTGAGAAATTGTGCCCGGTGACGACTCTACCGTAGTTGTGGACATCGTTTGAATGGAATCGACAATCACTAAATCGGGCTCTACCTCTTTGATATGTGTAAAAATTTGTTCCAACGACGTTTCACTCACCACATAACAGTCACTTAACATCTCCCCCACCCGTTCAGCTCGCATCTTAAGTTGATTTACACTCTCTTCGCCCGACACATATAATATTGTTTTGCCTGCCATGCGTAAGGCAACTTGCAATACCAAGGTCGATTTACCAATACCAGGTTCACCACCAATTAACACCAATGAACCTGCCACCAGACCGCCTCCTAACACACGGTTAAATTCATTATTCAGTGTGTCAATACGCGTTTCCGATTGTGCATTTACTTCGTTAATACGAATCGGCTTGCTCTCCACAACCGTCTTATAACCGTGGTCACTTTTGGATGGTTCTTTACGCACTATCTGTTCGGTAAAGGAATTCCAAGCGCCACACGAAGGACACTTACCATACGCTTTAGGATAATCGGCACCACACTCTTTGCAGAAAAACACAGTTTTATCTTTTGCCATAATCGGTATAAAAAAAAGAATGATTTTAAAAGAAAGAAAAACAATTAAAAAAGAAAACGGGAACTGTCAGACTCAATAATAGCGTTATTTCTCTTCACGAATGAATAGTAATGTGTCACCTATTTTTATTTGCGTGTCGCCACGAGGAACGATATATTTATCGCCACGGCGAACCATCATTACCAGCACATCGTTTGGTAAATGCACATCACGCAACAGCTCTCCAGGCTCAAGAAATTCAGGTTTTACGACCATCTCTATCAATTTAGCTTTCACCTCGTCAGGTAGATCAATATTAAAACCGCGTTGCTTTACCTCCGTTGATAATCCTAACAAAGAGGCAACCCAACTCACCGTCGTGCCTTGAATCACTAACGATAAAATCGTAATAAAAAATACGATGTTAAATATTAAGTTAGCGTGTTCCAATTGCGCCACAATAGGATAGGTGGCGAAAATAATAGGAACGGCTCCACGTAATCCAACCCACGACACATAAAAGCGTCCTTTCCAACTGATTTTTTTAAATGGCGACAAACATAATAACACCGCAATGGGTCGTGCTAGCACAATCATAAAAATGCCGACAAGCAGACCAATACCTACCACTTCGAGTAGTTCATGTGGATTGACCAACAAGCCCAACGTGAGGAACATGATAATTTGAAATAACCAAGTGAGACCATCGAAAAAAGAGGTTAAACTCTTTTTGTAAATCAATTTGTTATTGCCAAGAATCAATCCTGCAATATAAACAGCCAAAAAACCGTTGCCGTGAATAAAGTCGGTGAATGCGAAAATAAAGAAAACAAACGCCAATAATAAAATTGGATAGAGTGATTTGTTGCCAATAGCAATTTTATTGATGATAAAAACGGCCGCTTTACCCAGTAAAAAACCAGACAATGCGCCTAATCCCATTTGTACGAAGAACATCAAAATAGAGATACCCCACGTGACATCTCCTGACTGTAAAACACTAATGAGTAGAATTGTCAGCACATACGCCATCGGGTCATTACTCCCACTTTCCAACTCCAACAAAGGACGCAGATTCTCCTTTAAACCTTGTTTTTTGGAACGTAAAATTGAAAAGACAGAGGCTGAGTCGGTAGATGACATAATGGCCGCCAATAGCATGGATTCAGTAAATGATAAGCCAACCGCTAGGTAATGACTCACGCCAAAAATAAATCCTCCCGTGAGTAACGCCGTTAATAAAACCCCAAATGTTGCCAGTACAACGCCTTGCGCAGCGATTGGTTTTATCTCCTTCACTTTGGTGTCCATACCGCCCGAAAACAAAATAATGCTCAACGCCATCATGCCGATAAACTGAGCCCAGTCAGGCGCATAAAATTGTACGCCTAATCCATCGCTACCAAACAACATGCCGAGCAAGAGGAATAATAACAAGGTAGGCGTACCAAACCGACAACTAAACTTGCCTGCTAATACACTTATAAACAGTAAAATAGAACCAACTAATAAAAAATGACCAGCATCAAAACTCATAAAGAGAAGTATTATTCAATAAAAAAAACGAATAAAATAGGATAAATTATTCGTTCAAAGATACAAAAAAAAGCCTTACAAAGAAAACGATGTAAGGCTTTTTATACCTATTAGTTGAAATTAATTAATCACATCGAATCCGCAATAAGGCACCAATACCTTCGGAATACGAATTCCATCAGCGGTTTGATTATTTTCGAGGAGTGTCGCCACAATACGCGGAAGTGCCAAAGCCGAACCGTTCAACGTATGACAGAGTTCTGTTTTACCATCAGCCAATTTATAACGACATTTCAAACGATTAGCTTGATACGCCTCAAAATTAGAGACCGAACTCACTTCTAACCAACGCTCTTGCGCCGCCGAGAAGGTTTCAAAGTCAAAACAGAGCGCTGCGGTAAAACTCATATCGCCACCACAGAGCCGTAATATACGGTAAGGCAATTCTAATTTAACAAGCAGGTTTTCGACATGCGCCAACATCTCTTGATGCGATGCCGATGAATGTTCTGGTTTGTCGATACGTACAATCTCTATTTTCGAAAATTCGTGCAAACGATTCAATCCACGTACATCTTTACCATAAGAGCCTGCTTCGCGGCGGAAACATTGCGTATAAGCGCAGTTTTTAATGGGCAACTCTTTGTCCGTCAAAATCACATCACGATACATATTGGTAACAGGCACTTCGGCTGTTGGAATCAAATACAAATCGTCCTGCGCATCGTGATACATCTGACCATCTTTATCAGGCAATTGACCTGTACCATAACCAGACGCTGCATTTACGACGGTTGGTGGCATGATTTCCAAATAGCCAGCAGCATGCGCTTCATCTAAGAAAAAGTTGATGAGCGCTCTTTGCAGACGAGCGCCTTTTCCTTTGTAAACAGGAAATCCTGCACCAGAAATTTTAACGCCCAATTCAAAATCAATCAAATCGTATTTTTTAGCTAATTCCCAATGTGGCAGTGGTTCAAAACCGTCGAATATTGGAATGTCACCCACCTGTTTTTCAATCACATTATCTTCAGCGCTTCTTCCTTCGGGCACACCGTCTTGAGGCAAATTAGGAATTTGCAACAACAAATCACGCATCGCCAATTCGAGTTCCTCTAATTGAACAGCTAGCGCTTTAGCCTCCTCTTTATAGCGAGCAGTTTCTAGTTTTGCTGTGTCGGCTTCCGCCTTTTTGCCCGTTTGCATCAGCACACCAATCGTTTTGGAGAGTTGGTTTACTTGAGACAAATTGGAGTCTAATGCTTGTTGTGTCGAACGACGTTCAGCATCTAATAGAATGACTTTATCAATGATTGCGTCAGCAGACGTAAAATGTTTTTTTTTCAAACGACGAACAACTTCGTCGCGATTAGTTGTGATTTGTTTCAGTGTAAGCATACTCTGTGATGCGTTATTTAATAGTTTTTTTTCGTAATTTTATCCTACAAAGGTACAATTTTTATCTAGATGAGGGCACTCTAACGGATGAATATCTAGTTTATCAAGTTTGAAAGTTTATCAAGTCGTTTAGTGTGTAACGTTTAGTGTTTAGTTTGAAACCGCGTAGCGGTGATATGTTAATAGCCACGTAGTGGCGGTATGTTAATAGCCACGTAGTGGCGGTATGTTAATAGCCACTAAACATTAAACATTAAACAATCCCGATTTTCACCCTTCACCTGACTTTATAACTTTCTACTTTTAACTACCCTCATTCCAACGCTAATCCAACAGGTGCGGACGTCGTTTCTTGGTGCGTTCCACAGCTTGTTCATGTTCCCATTCTGCAATTTTACGTTCGTTGCCCGACAGTAAAATTTCTGGTACTGCCCAACCATTAAATTCGGCAGGGCGCGTATAAACGGGTGGTGCTAACAACTTATCTTGAAACGAATCAGACAGCGCCGATTGTTCATCGCCCATGGCGCCAGGAAGCAACCGCACCACAGCATCTACGACGATAGCTGCGGGCAGCTCACCACCTGTAAGCACATAATCGCCAATGGTGATTTCGCGCGTAATCAGATGTTCACGCACCCGATGATCGATGCCTTTATAATGTCCACACAAAATAATCAAATTTTCTGCTAACGACAACTGATTCGCTGTTGGTTGAGAAAATTGTTCACCATCAGGAGTCATAAAAATCACCTCATCGTAGGTACGTTCGCTTTGCAACTTTTCAATCACTCTAAAGATTGGTTCAATCTGCATCACCATACCGGCACCAAAACCAAACGCATAATCGTCCACACGCCGATGACGTTCGTCAGAAGCATAGTCGCGCAAGTTGTGCACAACCAACTCTACCAAACCTTTCTCCTGAGCCCGTTTCAAAATAGAGTGGTTCAAAGGGCTTTCCAGCAATTCGGGTAAAACAGTGATAATATCGATGCGCATACAGCTAAGAATTTAATAATTAGGTGAAAAAGTTAATAGGTTATGGGTTAATGGTTAATAAGTTCGTAAAGTTTGAAAGTTTGTAAAGTTTATCAAGTCGTTTAGTGTTTAGTTTGAAACCGCGTAGCGGTGATAGGTTAATAGCTCCGTAGGAGCGGTATGTTAATAGCTCCGTAGGAGCGGTATGTTAATAGCCACTCCGAGGGAACCATTAAACGCTTTTCGTCATTTACCCCTCAATCCCCTAAAGGGGAGTAAAAGACTGGTGGAATTAATGAAACGGGGAATGTTAAATGGGTGAAGGGTTAATGGTTAATGGTTTTTCGCTAAACGCTAAACGTTGAACGCTAAACGATTTTCGCTGCGTAGCGGCGAAGCGTTAAACATTCACTTTTCACTTTTCACCTTTCCCCCTTAACCTGACTTTACAACTTTCTACTATTTCACTACCAAAACATTATCAACACAGACATATTTCGGCGTATTTACTCCCCAATCGCCTTTGTCAGACGAGTCAAAATAGAACTCCAAACGTTGTACTTTGGCAGGAATCGTCTCTTCCAACGACACATATCCCCAGGTATTCAACAGTATGGATTTATCATCACGGAAATCAGCTAAATAAACCTCACGGGTTCCAATCAACACATTCGTAGCCGAAAAACCTTTAATGATCACTTTGAACCAATCGCCAGCACCAAACTTTTTGCTAAAAGCTGAACCATTTTTCATGTCCAAATACGCATACGTCGAATTGGTTACATAAAGGCCTTTAATTTTGTATTCCGCATTAGTCATAAATTTACAAACAGCACTATCCTCATAAACAACTGCAAAGCGACTCCCCAAGTAGGCTTTTCCAGCTGATGCACTCAAATCATTAGTGTAACCAGATGTTACAGAATCTACCAACGACGAGCAGGCAAAACCTTTCCAAGCATTCCATTCTGCATTATAACTATTCTCAAACACCAAGCCGTATTCAGTAAATGACGCCTCTTTTTGATAACCCAAATCACCTACCGAAACGGTTTCAAAACCAATGGTCGTAATATAGTCAACGGTTGTACCGTTGTCGCAAGAAGCGAGCGCAAGTAGCAGGAGTGAAAACGTCGATAAAAAAGAACCTATTTTTTTCATACTATTCAATTTAAAAATTAAGATAAACTACACCTGTGCAAAGATAGACAAAATAGAAATTATAAAAAAGAGGTACGACTAATCGCACCTCTCATTTTTTTGGCTAGTTATAGACACTACATGTGTGACTGAAGAACTACAATACCACTTTGTGAACTTCTCCTGCAATACGCACAATCACCACGTGATGATTCGCTGCATTCAAAGAGGTTATGGGTTGGCAGGTGGTAGTTGAAGTTATTAATTGACCTGCCAAATTATATAACTCAACGCGCTTTCCCA
>DATFIF010000074.1:0-3176 GCA_035270405.1 Paludibacteraceae bacterium
ATAAGAAACGCCTTCATCGAAATTAATTCCCAGCCATTTAAAGGATTCTATAATATATTCTTCGGCACCAGGCACAAAACGATTGCTATCGGTGTCTTCTATGCGAAAAATGAATTCTCCGCCGTGCTGTTTGGCAAACAAATAGTTGTATAAAGCCGTGCGTACACCGCCAATATGGAGTGCGCCAGTTGGAGATGGTGCGAAACGAACGCGAACTTTTTGAGACATATAATTGAATTTCTTGTATTAAAATATACGATAAAGGAAGTTGGTTACAGACGTAACAATGATGCTAAAAATTAATGCCCACCAAAAACCATTTACTATAAATCCGTCCAAAAGTTTAGCGGCAAGCATAATAATAAGTGCATCGATGACAAACAGAAATAATCCAAGCGTCACGATGGTTACAGGAATTGTTAGAAGTGTTAGCAATGGTCTCACTAAAACGTTCAAGAGCCCAATTATCAAAGAGATACCCATGGCTGACCAAAAACTTTTCACCACAATACCTGGTAACAACCAAGCGGTGAGATAGACTGCTAATGCAGAAATTAAAAGATTTGCAATAAAACCCATTGTTCTGTTTTTTTTAATGTTTATAAAATGTGAAATTAGTGTTTTGGCTCTTTCACGACTATTTTTAATCCCAATTCATCTAACTGTGATTGGTCTATTTGTCCTGGTGCATCCAGCATCACGTCGCGACCTTGATTATTTTTTGGAAATGCCATACAATCGCGAATGCTATCTAAGCCAGCAAACAGTGAAACGAAACGATCTAAGCCATAAGCCAAACCGCCGTGAGGTGGCGCACCATATTTGAACGCATTCATCAAAAATCCAAAACGTTGTTGGGCGCTTTCTGGTGTAAAACCAAGTAGCTCAAACATTTTTTGTTGGAGTTTGCTGTCGTGAATACGAATAGAACCACCGCCCACTTCAACGCCGTTGATAACCATATCGTAAGCATTCGCGCGCACAGCGCCAGTGTCGCTATCCAATAGTGGAATATCTTCCGCTTTGGGTGATGTAAATGGATGATGCATCGCATAGAAACGTTGATCTTCTTCGTTCCATTCAAAAAGAGGAAAATCTACAATCCACAAACATGAAAATTTATTTTTGTCGCGTAATCCTAATTGTGAGCCCATTTCAAGACGAAGTTCGCTCAATTGTTTGCGAGTTTTGTTGGTATCTGCACCGCTTAGAATCAGAATCAAATCGTTAGGTTCGGCTCCGAAAGCAGTTTTTAATTGTTGTAAAACGTCTTGAGAATAGAATTTATCAACACTTGATTTTACACTTCCATCAGCTTCAACGCGCGCATAGACTAAGCCTTTTGCTCCAATTTGCGGACGTTTTACAAAATCAGTAAGAGCATCTAATTGTTTGCGTGTGTAGTTTGCAGCTCCTTTGGCGCAAATACCACCGATGTAGGCTGCTTCGTTGAACACGCTAAAGTCATAACCTTTGAGTAGATCCATTAATTCGACAAATTGCATGTCAAAACGTGTGTCTGGTTTGTCAGAACCATACAGTTTCATAGCATCGTGCCACGTCATACGTGGAAATGAAGGAATATCAATGCCTTTGAGTTTTTGGAACAGATGACGGCTCATATCTTCAAACAAATTTAAAATATCTTCTTGATCAACAAAAGACATTTCGCAGTCGATTTGTGTAAATTCAGGTTGACGATCGGCACGTAAATCTTCATCGCGGAAACATTTCACAATTTGGAAGTAGCGGTCAAAACCCGAAACCATCAATAGTTGTTTGAGCGTTTGTGGCGATTGTGGCAGTGCGTAAAATTGTCCTTGATTCATGCGACTTGGTACTACAAAGTCGCGCGCACCTTCGGGCGTAGAGTTGACTAAAACAGGTGTTTCTACTTCTAAAAATCCTTGTTCGTCCAAATAGTGACGTACTGCAATCGTCATTTTATGGCGTAATTCAAGGTTGGCACGTACGGCATTACGACGTAAATCGAGGTAACGGTATTTCATACGAATATCATCGCCGCCATCCGTTTCGTCCTCAATCGTAAAAGGTGGTGTCAACGCTTCATTTAAGACGTTAAGCGTAGAGACGCTAATTTCAATATCGCCCGTTGGCATTTGGCTATTTTTTGAGCTGCGTTCTTCAACTTTTCCAATTATTTGTAAGACATATTCGCGCCCAAGATGATTGGCCAGCTCGCATAAATCTGCATTAACTTCTTGATTAAAAACTAATTGCGTCATTCCATAACGATCACGTAAGTCGATAAAAGTCATGCCGCCCATTTTACGAATGCGTTGCACCCAGCCGGCAAGGGTTACCGTTTGTCCAAGATTTGCGATGCGAAGTTCGCCACACGTTGCAGTTCTGTACATATAGTTGTCGAAGTTATAAGTTAACCATTATCACTCTATTTTCAAAGATTAATGCGCTAACTATCAGTTAATTAATTTTAGGTCGTAAAACTTACAAAGATAAGTTGAAATTTTGAATTTTAAGCCTCTTTTACCTGAAAATTTGTCCGATTTTGCTCAATTTATTGATTTATTTTCGATAAATTGTCTGTGTCCAATTAAAATTGTATCTTTGTAGTTTCATTTTGAAAGTAAATTTATGGCTCGAATTTTAGCAGTCGATTTTGGCGAAAAACGTACAGGAATAGCGGTTTCTGATCCGTTGCAAATGATAGCCAATGGTCTCACAACAGTTGACACGACTCATCTCGAGCAATTTTTGGTAGATTATTTAGCCAAAGAGTCGGTTGAACGTTTTATTGTGGGTTTTCCAACGACTTTACGTAACGAACCTGCGCTTGTAACAGCTAAAATTACCCCATTTGTTGAAAAATTAAAACTACGCTTTCCCCAAACCCCTATTGAACTAGTAGATGAGCGTTTTACCTCTAAAATGGCTTTTCAAACGATGATAGATGGCGGTTTAAAAAAGAAAGCGCGTCAAAATAAAGGTCTGATAGACCAAATTAGTGCGACTATTATTCTTCAAACGTATTTGGAGTCGCAACGTCAATTTTAATCTTTAATGCTTGTTTTAAATTATGATTCTTCCAATGTATTTATATGGTCAACCTGTACTTCGTAAAGTGGCCGAACCGATTGAAAAAGATTATCCAGAATTGCAAACACTTATTACCAACATGTTTGATACCATGTATC
>DATFIF010000075.1:0-6827 GCA_035270405.1 Paludibacteraceae bacterium
TCTGCTATTGATTTAGCCATTCGATCTTTTGGTCCGAAAGAGTCGGAAGCGGGACGCACCATTATACTCATAACTGATGGAGAAAATCACGAAGATGATGCTATTGGTGCTGCTAAATTAGCCAAAGAAAATGGTATTACGGTTCACGTTATTGGGATGGGAACTCCAGAAGGAACGCCTATTCCAGTGAACGGAACAATGAGTTTTCGTAAAGATAAAGCCGGTAATGTGGTGATTACCAAATTGAATGAAGGTATGTGTCGTCAGATAGCAGAAGCTGGTTCTGGTATTTATGTGCGTGCCGATAATACAAATACAGCTTTGAAAGCTTTGTCAGGACAGATTAGTGAGATGCAAAAAGGCAATTTAGAAATAAAATCCTATGCCGAATATGATGAGAAGTTTTTCATCTTTGTTTGGATAGCGCTTTTTTTGCTTATCATTGAATTTTACCTGTTCAATCGTCAAAATAAAGCATTGAATAAAATAAAATGGTTCGATTAAGTATGAAACGTTTCTCTATTTTTGTAATAGTGTGCTCGTTGACCTCTTTTGTGTTTGCCCAAAAGGAGAGTGGCGATGTGCGACGTGGTAACTCTGCCTACACGAAAGAAAAGTTCGTAGAGGCAGAAGTCGATTACAGAAAAGGTTTGGAGAAAAATGCCAAATCATTTTCTGGAACTTTTAATTTAGGTGATGCGTTGTATCGTCAAGAAAAATATGCCGAAGCCGTAGAACAGTTTCAAACAGCTGCTTCTTTAGCTGGCTCTGATAAAAATCGTGTGGCGGCAGCCTATCATAATATCGGTAATTCACTTTTACAAGCTGGTGATTTTGCTAAAAGTATAGAGGCTTATAAGCAGGCTTTACGCAATAATCCGAGCGATAATGACACGCGTTACAATTTGGTTTATGCTCAACAACTCTTGAAACAACAGGAGCAAAACAAAGATAAAAACCAACAGCAGGACAAGAAAGAAGAAAAACAGCAAAAGGAAGAGGAAAAGGAACAGCCACAAAACGAACAAAATAACGATCAGCAAAATCAAAAACAACAAGAGCAACAACAAGGTTCTATGTCGAAAGAGCGCGCCGAGGAGATTTTAAAAGCATTGGAACAGGACGAACGCCAGACACAAGAAAAAGTAAAAAAAGAGCAAGCGCAAAGTTCCAAGCGGTATCGTGTGGATAAAGATTGGTAAGTGGAAGATTTTAATTAGGATGTAACTATGAAAAGAATAGGATTAGTGATAATGTGTTCATTGGCTGCCATATCGCTTTTTGCAAGCGAGGTTAGCTTCACGGCAAGTGCGCCTGATGCTGTCGCTAATGGGCAATCATTTCAATTAGTTTATACCGTAAATGCCACGGCAAAAGATTTGAAAGTACCTGCTTTTACTGGCTTTGATGTTATTGCTGGACCATTCACTTCGCAGAGTCGTAGCGTGCAGTTTGTTAATGGTAAATCTTCGTCGGAAACAACTATTCGATACACCTATACGTTGCTGTCAACCAAAGAGGGCACTTTTAATATACCGAGCGCATCTATCGTTGTCGACAAAGAGCGTTATCAATCGAATGCATTGGTTATTAAAGTCTTACCAGCAGATAAAGCGAATCAAACGACTCAAAAAAATCAAGGACAACAATCCTCTGCACCTATTTCTCAACAAATTACCAATGAGAATTTGTTTATTCGTCCCGTTATTTCCAGAACAAAAGTAAGAGAACAAGAACATGTTTTATTAACGTATAAGATTTACTCTAAAGTTGATTTAATTGATATTCAACAGGTTAAATTTCCTGATTTTAAAGGTTTTTTAGTTCAAGAAGTAGAACTTCCACAAAACAAACAATATGCTTTAGAAAATTATGACGGTGTCAATTATAATACCATTATATTACGCCAATATCTTTTATATCCACAAAGTGCAGGTACGTTAGATATTGAAAAGATGACGTGTAACGCCGTTATTCGTGTCAAAAACCAAGCGCAAGTGCGGAGTATTTTCGATGATTTTTTCGATTCTTACCAAGAAGTTAAAAAACCATTGTCCGCGTCGGCTCTTAAAATTTCAGTTTCAGCCTTGCCAACTCCTCGTCCAGAGACGTTTGGTGGCGGTGTAGGTTCCTTTTCCGTAAAGTCATCTATCAACGCTACGGAGTTAAATGCCAATGAGGCGGTTACAATTACGGTCAAGATTTCAGGAAATGGCAATATGAAAATGGTGAAAAATCCAGTTTTGAAATTTCCTACTGATTTCGAAACGTACGAACCAAAAGTCACCAATGCATTTGCCAATACCACTGCTGGAGTTTCGGGAACAAAAACTATTGAATATTTGGCAATACCTCGTCATAGTGGCGATTTTTCTATTCCAGAAACTGAATTTTCTTATTTTGATGTGAGTTCCGATAGCTATCAAACGCTCACGATTCCAGCTTACCAACTGAAGGTAAAAAAAGGTTATGAAAACGATAATGGCGCGTTAGTCAGTAATTTTACGAATCAAGAGCAAGTACGTATGATTGCATCAGATATTCGCTATATCAACACTACAGATTTTGATGTGTCGTCGGTGGAAGAGCCAATTATTGTTGGATGGAAATTTTGGTTAGCGTACTTATTACCTTTATTCTTTTCAGGATTGGCGTTGGTGTTTTTCCGTAAACAAGCTCGTGAAAATGCTGATTTGGCCTTGATGCGCAATAAAAAAGCAAATAAGGTGGCGCGCAAACGTTTAAAAACGGCTCAAAAACATTTGAAAGCAGGTTCCAAAAACCTCTTTTATGATGAAGTTTTGAAAGCACTTTGGGGTTATTTGTGTGATAAACTTGGTTTACCGTTGGCCGATTTGAATAAGGAAAATGTGACTGTTCAGTTGAGCGCTCATGCCGTAGAGCAGTCGGATATTGACACATTTATTCGCTTGTTGGACGATTGCGAATTTGTGCGTTACGCCCCGGCAGCTGACGATCGAGAAGCGATGGATCATATCTTCAAACAAACGATGAAGATGATTTCAAAATTAGAGGAAACCATTAAACGTTAACGGATTATGAACAAGTATTTAAAACTAATAATTTTAGCTCTACTTTTTGTCTCGGTAGGTTTCGTTCATGCTGAAGATAATCAGCTCAAACACGCTGCCGATTTGTATGCTGCTCAATCGTATGAAGAAGCCGCAGATGTATATGCCGAAATTCTTGAAAAACAGAGAGTTTCGCCAGAGTTGTACTACAACTATGCCAATGCTTGTTATAAATCAGGTCAAGTAGGATTGGCTATTTTGAATTATGAACGGGCTTTGATTTTACGACCAAATTACGAAGATGCACAATTTAATTTGGATTTCGCAAATGCCCAAATTACCGATAAGATAGAACCTGTTGAACCATTTTTCTTGTCACATTGGATAGAAGTTCTTGGAAGTTTACAAACTACCAATCAATGGGCATTAACCAGTATTATGACGTTTATACTTGCTTTGATTTTAACTTTATTATATGTGTTTGTGTCGCATCGGTGGTTACGAAAATTAGGTTTTTTTGGCGGATTAACCTGTTTACTCATCTCTATTGCTTCTATTGCGTACAGTTTTTCTGCTGCCCATAGGATTGAAGAGCGCACGTCTGCTATTGTAATGGTTGGGTCGATGACAGTTAAAAGTTCACCGGACGAAAGTGGAACAGAGTTATTCGTGTTGCACGAAGGAACAAAAATTTCTATTAAAAGCGAATTGCGTGATTGGTTCGAAATTCGTATTGCCGATGGTCATGTTGGTTGGGTGAGAGCAAATCAAATCGTACGCATATGAGTTGGTTAGAATCAGTGATAGAGTTAGATAAACAGTTGTTACTTTTTGGTAATAGCTTCCATTCTCCTTTTTGGGATAATTTCATCTCTATTTTTAGTGGGAAGTTGGTTTGGATTCCAGCAGCTCTAGCTATTTTGTATGTTATCATTCGTACGGAAAAGCGTCGTTCGGTATGGGTTTTGCTATTTTTGGTATTAACCGTTGTTTTGACAGATCAAATTTCCTCGAGTATTATAAAACCGCTTTTTGAACGTTGGAGACCTACACGAGAACCATCTTTAGAAGGACTTGTACAGCTTGTGCACGGTTATATGGGTGGCCATTATGGATTTGTGTCATCTCATGCGGCTAACAGCTTTGGAGTTGCCCTATTTACTTCGCTTCTGTTTCGTCGCAAATGGTACACGTGGACTATTTTTGTTTGGGCTGTAGCGAATGTTTATACACGAATTTACTTAGGCGTGCACTATCCATTAGATATTTTGGGTGGTATTATCTTGGGATTAGGTTGTGGTTGGCTCAGTTTTTATGTAATGCAACGGGTGAAACCCCGAATAAGTGAGTCAACTAACAATCCGACTCTTGATAAAGGTATTTACTTAATTATTTCAGTATTAGCAATTTCAATAATTATTATAGCTATTGGAAACAACTTTTTACTCTGTTTAGCATAAAATTGTAAATTTTGTAGCCTAAAAACTTGTTAGAATGAAATTAAACGTATAAATTAGCAAAAAATTAAAATACCTTGAGTTCGATTATAGAGCGATCTGTTTTATCTGTTTAATCATATATCCTATACAATCTTAATTACTTATTTATCTAATACATTTACAGCCATGACAAAAACAATCACATTTAACGAGTTGCGTAAAATCAAAGACAGTTTACCTTCGGGCAGTACGCAAAAAATTGCAGATGAGCTTCACTTAGACGTGCAAACTGTTCGAAATTATTTTGGTGGACATAATTACAAAGAAGGTGCAAGTTGTGGTATTCATATTGAACCAGGTCCAGATGGTGGGCTTGTCATGCTCGATGACACAACTATTTTAGATGTTGCTTGTCGAATGCTTGAAGAAAATAAATAAAAAAATGCTGCTCTCAGAGCAGCATTTTTTTTATAGGAGTTGGTTTAATGTGTCACTTTTATAGCCTCGTAAAAATTCGGCAATAGGCATACGTTTTTTACCAGCTAATTGAAGTTCTTTAATTGCCACAAATCCATCTTTACAAGTTACTTTTAGTTCCTTTTTACCATCGGTGATGATTTTGCCAATACCGAACCTATGTACTGACTTCTCACTTTCTACGTCGTATATTTTTACAATCTGTGGCTTATTGTTGCTATCAAGTTCACTCCAGGCTGTGGGATAGGGCGATAAGCCGCGTACAAAATTGTAAATAGTTTCGCCATCGTTATTCCAATCTATTTTACAAGTTTCTTTGAAAATTTTAGGAGCCGTTTTGAGTTCGCCAACCATTGGTTGTGGCATTTTTGGTGCAGTTCCATCTACTATTCGGTCAACGGTTTCAACGACGGTTTGCGCGCCTAAAACCATCAATTTATCGTGTATGGTTTCTGCGTTATCAAGATGGTTAATCGCCATCTTTTTCTGTAAAATTAAATCGCCCGTATCAATTTCGTGTTGTAGAAAAAAAGTAGTAACACCAGTCTCTTTTTCACCATTGATAATCGCCCAATTGATAGGTGCTGCACCACGATATTGTGGCAAAAGTGAACCGTGCAAATTGAATGTTCCCATTGGAGGCATATTCCAAACAACCTCAGGTAGCATACGGAATGCTACAACAATTTGCAAATCGGCTTTTAAAGCTTTTAGCTTTTCTAAAAAATCGTCGTCTTTCAACTTTTCTGGCTGTAGTATCGGCAAATTATGTGTCAGTGCATACGTTTTGACGGCTGAAACTTGAATTTTATAACCGCGTCCAGCAGGTTTGTCGGGCATAGTAACTACGCCTACAACCTTGTACCCACGTGAAACTAAAGCATCCAAACTTGCCACCGCAAACTCAGGTGTCCCCATGAACACGATACGTAAATCGTTTTTTGTCATTTTATATTAGTTGCGTTTATCAGCTCCCCACATCAATTTATTTTTCAACGTATTGAAAAAACTGTGATGAAGCGGTTTGACTACTTTTACTGTGTAGTCAGCTTTTGAAATGTGTAGTGTAGTGGTTTGATTCATCACTTGAGAGCGACCATCCAGTGAAATAAGAAAACTTTTCGAGCGGCTATCAATTTCCAAATCAATAAACCACGAATCGGGAATAATCAGCGGACGCACATTCAGACTGTGCGAAGCGACTGGTGCAATGATTAAGCTTTGTGCCTGCGGAACGAGTAGTGGTCCACCGACGCTCATGGCGTAAGCCGTTGAACCTGTTGGAGTTGCAACAAGTAATCCGTCGGCTTGATAGGTGTTTAAAAACTCTCCATTCACCGATGCGCGAATACTAATCATCGAGGATAAATCTTGTTTTAAAACAGCGATTTCGTTAAGTGCAAATGGATAATTTTTGCTTGATAAATCAGAAGTTGTTAGTTGTAATACGCTGCGTTCTTCAACATTGTAATGACCATCTAAAATTTCTTGTAAAATTTCATCAATTTCATCATTACCCACATCGGCTAAAAAGCCTAATCTCCCCGTGTTGATACCTAATATCGGAATATTTCTATTGCCAATGCGAGCTGCTGTGGTCAAAAAAGTACCATCACCTCCGATGCTAATTACTAAATCGGCGTCCAACGTTTCCGCGTCGATTGGTGTACACGTTGGAAAGTTTTTCATTTTAGTCGCAATTTGCGAATAAAAACTGCGTTCTACCAATACATCTACTCCGTGATGAAGTAAAAAGTTGACTGTCTGTCGCAGCGGAGCGTCAATTTCTTCTTTATAAACGGCACTAAATATAGCAATTCTCATTTTTTTAGATTACTTTTGTTTGTGAAATTGTTTCACTATGCAAAGTAACAAAATG
>DATFIF010000076.1:0-10016 GCA_035270405.1 Paludibacteraceae bacterium
GAACGCCCACAAAGCACATATGCTTTACCATCAGCTACAAAAGAAGAGGCAGAAGCACGACCAGTTGGAAGAGATTGCTTAGATACAAACACGATAGGATCTGTTGGCTCCGATAAGGTATCACAACCAACAGCCAAAACAGCCATCACAGAGATGATAAAACTAGTGAAATAAAAGCGCATACGAATGACGTATCAATTTTTAAAAAACAAACTCGTTAATGGTGCAAAGTTACAAAAAAAATCCACACACTAAAGGTTTCATAAAAGCTTCGCAAATTATTGAAACAAGTACGGAATTAAACTAAAATAAGAAGTTTTTACAAAACAATATGGTAATTACATCTTTCTTTTTTGTATCTTTGTGAACATTTTTAAAACTATAGAACATGGATAAATTAAGTTATGCTCTCGGGTTGAGTTTTGGTCAAAGTTTACGTCAAAACAACATCAAAGGAATTGATTACAACTCATTTGCGAAGGGCATTGAAGCTATGTGCGAAGGCACTCGACCAGAATTATCGGTAGAAGAAGCACAAGAACTCTTAAACACCTATTTCACTCAAAAAGAAGCTGAATTAGAAAAATCAACCGCTGGCTTACAAGAAGAAGGCCACGCTTTTTTAGCAGAAAATGCTAAACGCACAGAAGTAAAAGTAACAGAAAGTGGTTTGCAATATGAAGTTGTGACAGAAGGCACAGGTGCCAAACCGACAGCTGAAGATCGCGTAAAAGTGCATTATCACGGAACATTAATAGATGGTACAGTTTTTGACAGCTCTGTATTACGCAAAGAACCTGCCACATTTGGTGTGACACAAGTAATTGCTGGTTGGATAGAGGCTTTACAACTGATGACCGTAGGCTCAAAATGGAAATTGTATATTCCTAGTGATTTAGCTTATGGCGCACATGGTGCAGGCGATGCTATCAAACCACACACAGCCTTAATTTTTGAAGTAGAATTACTCGATATTATTAAATAATTAATCAATTTTTTGTAAACATGAAAAAAATTATTTTAAGTGTTGCTGCTTTAGCAACTATTACGATGGGCTTTTCGTCTTGCGGAAGCGCCCCAAAAGCTGAATTAAACAACGAAACGGACTCTTTGACTTATGCTTATGGTGTGACTACATCAGGCGGATTAAAAGATTATTTAGTGCGTTTGGACGTCGATACAGCTCAAAACATGGACGATTTTATTAAAGGTTTTTTGAAAGCTACTAAAGAGATGAGTGATGCCGAAAAAGCCGAAATGGTTGGAGCGCAAATTGGTCAACAAGTGATGGATCAAATGATGCCTCACTTCAAAGATTTAGTGACCGAAGGCGACAGCACCAAAGTTTTCAATAAGGACAACTATTTAGCTGGATTTATTGCTGGCGTAAGCGACAATGCTAAAGTAATGACTACTGAAGAAGCTGCTAGTTATGCCGAAGCTATTCAAGCACGTGTTGAATTAGAAAAAGCAACTGCCAAATATGGCGACTACGCTAAAGTAAACGAAGCTTTTTTAGCTGAAAACGCTAAAAAACAAGGCGTAGTAACTACTGCTAGTGGCTTGCAATATGAAGTTTTAAAAGCTGGTTATGGCATCAAACCAATAGCAGCAAGCGTTGTAAAAGTTCATTATCATGGCACTTTAATTGACGGCACTGTTTTTGACAGCTCTGTAGAACGTAAAGAACCTGCCACGTTTGGCGTAAGTGAAGTTATTCCTGGTTGGACAGAAGCGTTACAACTCATGCCTGTAGGTTCTAAATACCGTTTGTACATTCCACAAGAATTAGCTTATGGAACAGCAGAACAAGGTAAAATTAAACCTTTTTCAGCTTTAATTTTTGAAGTTGAATTACTCAGCATCGAAAAATAAAGCAACCTTTAAGAGACTAAAAAAGGCTATCGAAAAAAATCGATAGCCTTTTTTTTACTTATACAACTTCAAACTAGAATCTAGCACAGGCGCCATGTGGTTGTAATTGTTTGAAAAAATCATTTCCTTTATCATCTACCAAAATGAAAGCAGGGAAATCTACCACATCGATTTTCCAAATAGCTTCCATACCCAACTCTGGATATTCGACACACTCTATCGATTTGATGTTATTTTGTGCCAATATAGCTGCTGGTCCACCAATGGAACCGAGGTAAAAACCACCATACTTTTTGCAAGCATCGGTCACTTGTTGACTACGATTGCCTTTTGCTAACATAATCATACTACCACCACGACTTTGAAACAGATCGACATACGAATCCATACGACCAGCAGTAGTTGGTCCCATAGAACCACAAGCCATACCTTCAGGCGTTTTCGCAGGACCAGCATAATAAATCGGATGATCTTTTAAATACTGTGGCATCTCTTCGCCGCTATCCAAACGTTCTTTAATTTTTGCATGTGCAATATCACGTCCAACAATAATCGTTCCTGTGAGTGACAAACGTGTAGAAACTGGATATTTAGTCAACTCTTTTAGAATGTCTGCCATGGGTTGGTCGAGGTTTATCTTTACCGCATCGCCTTCTCCAGCATTTCTATACTCTTCTGGAATCAAATTTCCAGGATTATCGTCCATCTTTTCAATCCAAATCCCCTCTGTATTGATTTTGCATTTAATATTACGATCGGCAGAACAACTCACGCCCATGCCCACAGGACAACTAGCGCCATGACGTGACAACCGAACAATACGAATGTCGTGTGCTAAGTATTTGCCTCCAAATTGAGCGCCTAGGCCAATCTTATAGGTCTCTTCCAACACCTGATTTTCAAGTTCCACATCGCGAAACGCACGTCCATATTGATCGCCCGTAGTTGGTAATTCGTCGTAATAATGCGTAGAAGCCAATTTTACTGTTGTAAGATTTTTTTCAGCAGAAGTTCCTCCGATACAAAAGGCAATATGATAAGGTGGACAAGCTGCCGTTCCTAATGTTTTGATTTTTTCAATTAGAAAAGGAAGTAATGTATTAGGATTGAGCAACGCTTTAGTTTCTTGGTACAAATAGGTTTTGTTAGCTGAACCGCCGCCTTTGGTCACACACAAGAAATTATATTCCATACCTTCCGTAGCTTCAAGATCTATTTGAGCAGGCAAATTCGTTTTTGTATTCACCTCATCATACATGTTGAGGGGTGCATTTTGAGAATACCGTAAATTTTCTTCCGTATAAGTTTTGAAAATTCCTAACGATAGTGCTTCTTCATCACAGATGCCAGTCCACACTTGCTGACCTTTTTCGCCATGAATGATTGCTGTACCAGTATCTTGACAAAGTGGCAATTTCCCTTTAGCAGAAACTTCGGCATTGCGTAGGAAACTCAGTGCCACATACTTATCGTTTTCGCTCGCTTCGGGATCTTGAAGAATATGACGCACTTGCTCGTTATGAGCACGACGTAATAAAAAAGAGACATCACGAAAAGCGGTATTCGCCATGTGAGTTAAACCTTCTTTTTCAATTTTCAACATAGGTTTACCTTCAAACTCACTGACAGAAATGTAATCTTTTGTCAGTAAATAGTACTCAGTCTTATCCTCACCTAATTGAAAAGGATGGTGATAATGAAATTCTGTTGCCATATTTTTAGTTTATTAATGAGTGAGTTTTGAGTTGTAAAATTACAACATTTTTCTCAAATAACAGAATTTAAACCGTAGAGAAATTCCTTTGACGTTATTAAAACTTGATTCCTAAGTAGTTCTATATGATAGATTTTGGATTCTACCCCACAATTCAGAATTTTACCCCACCAATTTAGTTTTCGTACCTCATTTTTAATTTTGAGCGGTTTACCACAAAAGACGGTTGTTACGCTAATTAACAATTTGTATCTTTGTGACTTAACTAAAACAACTATTCAAATTTTCATTATTAAAACAGACAAAATGGTAGCACCAACAAAACATTTTTTAGCGTATTTGGAAACATCCATCAAACACAATTGGAACTCTCCAGCTTTAAGTGACTACGATGGAAGTTTAACTTTCACCTATGGAGAAATGGCAGAAAAAATAGCACGTCTACACGTTCTATTTACTGAAGGCGGCATAAAAAAAGGTGATAAAATAGCTATTTGTGGGCGAAATAGCGCTCATTGGGCAATCAGCTTTTTAGCAGTAACGAGTTATGAGGCTATTGCCGTTTCGATTTTACCAGACTTTCAACCTGAAAGTATCCAAACACTTGTCAATCACTCAGATGCTAAATTTATATTTGCAGGACCAGTAGTTTGGAATGTGCTACAATCAGACACAATGCCTGAATTAATAGGTATCATCTCTTTGAATGATTTCGAATTATTGGAATCGCGTACGGACAGACTGACAACAGCCTACGAAAATTGGGAAACCGAATTTAGTAAAAAACATCCTAAAAAGTTTTCGTTAAAAGATATCAGCTATCCACAAGATAACCTCGACGAACCTGCGCTTATCAATTACACATCGGGTACGACAAGTGACCCAAAAGGTGTTATCCTAAGTTATCGTAATATTAGTTCGAACGTACAATTTGGACAAGATCGTATTCCAAATAAAGCTGGCTGGAATATGATTTCGATGCTTCCTTTAGCGCACATGTTTGGACTCACGTTTGAGTTTGTTTATCAATTAGCCGGCGGTTGCCATGTCTTCTTTTTGAGTAAAACGCCTTCACCACAAGTGCTCATGAAAGCATTTACCGATGTACATCCATACATGATTTTAACTGTACCATTAGTTATTGAAAAGATTTTCAAAAAAACTATTTTTCCTGTCATTCATAAGCCAATCATGCGTATTTTGTGGTACACGCCATTCATCAAAAACGTGATTCGTAAAAAGGTAAATGAAAAATTGATGGCTGCCTTTGGAGGAGAATTGCGGTATTTAATTATTGGCGGTGCAGCGTTGAACAGAGAGGTAGAGAATTGCTTGAAAGCCATTAAATTTCCCTATACGGTAGGTTATGGCATGACTGAGTGTGGTCCTATTTTGGGCTATGAAGATTGGGAAGTATTCGAAAAACGGTCGTGTGGGAAAGCGGTACATCGTGTTGAAGTAAAAATAAATTCAAACGATCAACAAAATACCGTCGGAGAAATTTTAGTGAGAGGCGACAATGTGATGAGTGGTTATTATAAAAATCCAGTAGCCACCAAAAATATATTCACCGAAGATGGCTGGATGCGTACAGGTGATTTGGGCGTGATCGATGCCAAAGGAAATATTTTCATCCGCGGACGTAACAAAAGTATGATTTTAGGTTCGTCTGGTCAAAATATCTATCCTGAAGAGGTTGAAGACAAACTCAACACTATGGATTACGTGATTGAATCAGTCGTAGTAGAACGTGAAGGTCAACTTGTGGCGTTAGTTTATCCCGATTTAGATGCGTTTAAATCAGAGAGTGCGCATAAAACTATTGAGGAACAGATGGAGCAAAATCGCTTGCACGTCAACCGTCTCCTACCTGCTTTCTGTCGCATTAAAATGATAGAATTAGTAGAAAAAGAGTTTGAAAAAACACCCAAACGAAGTATTAAACGTTTTCTATATAAGTAAAAAAAATAATATATTTAAACAACCCTGTGGAGTTTCCACAGGGTTGTTTACTTTACAACAAATAAAAAAAATAAATAAAAAGATAGTTAATTTAAAAAAATAGCATTACTTTTACCATGTAAAATGAGAGAACCATACCATCTTTATGTGGTGATAAAATGTTCTATCAGTTTGATTTTTTAAAATTAATTATAGTTCTTATTTTATAAACGCGGAGCTGAAACATCAGCGATGCACAAATCACTTACCTATGAAAAAAATAAATTTTTTAATTGCTGGAATTTTTAGTTTAGTTCTTTTGACAGGATGTGCAGGTTTAAATCAAGCGCACTATGTCAATAATGATGTCACACAGACCAGCGTTGTCTTAGCACAAAACAACTATCGTATTATTGGTGAAACGTCAGGTACTTCTACATCGACCTACATTCTTGGCATTGGTGGTTTATCGAAAAAAGCTTTAGAGGGTAACTCACGAGCAAATATGTACGCTAATGCTCAGTTAAAAGACGGTCAAGCCATTATTAATGTGTCAACAACTGTATCTTTCAAAATTATTGCTGGTCCTATTTATATGAAACGTATAGCTACTACCACCGGTCACATTATTGAATTTGTCAAATAATTGATGCAAGTACTCTTAAATTAAAAAGCGGGGATGATAAATTTATCGTCCCCGCTTTTTTTATTACTAGTAAATCGGCTAGTTTACGAAACAAGCTCCCACATCGCCATAAAATGGGAGAAAGTACCAGCCAATACAAATAAGTGCCAAATAGCATGGTAATAAGGACGTTTCTTACTTCTTGCATAAAAATAAGTTCCACCAGTATACGAAATAGCTTCTGCCAGCAACCAAAGCAAAGCAGTCGCAGAAAACACATTCCAAATGGGTACTATAATGAAAACCATCGACCAGCCCATCAGTAAATAAAGCGTGAGCGACAACCGAGGATGTTTACCTAACGATACAATTTTTCCTACGGTACCTGCCAACGCAATAGTCCAAATAACGCCAAATCCAACCCAACCCCAGACACCTCCAACTACGCAGAGCCACACGGGCGTATACGAGGCCGCTATGAGCACGTAAATATTTATATGATCGATGTGGCGCAAAATGTGTTTTGACTTACCAGGCATCGTCCAATGATAGACGGTAGAGGCAGAATACATGAATAAAATAGAGAGTGAAAAAATAGTCATAGCAAAAATTTGCTGCCACGATGTATTCATACTTTTCACAATCAACAACCAAGCCGTAGACACGGCAAAAACAACACCTACCAAATGCGTTAACGTATTGGCAATTTCTTCATGTGTACGACGATTTTCTAATTTCATCTTTTAAAGTATTAATCTTGAATTTGTTTGAGACTCACTTTTACCGAGTCAGAAAGTGCCAAAAATCAAATAGCGCTTGATTCACTGTACGTTCTTGATGTTGCGCTCTGGTGGTTCTAAAAACGTATTTTTGTGACACCACACCATTTTTAGAAGCAATCGCAATCCAAACTGTGCCTAACGGTTTTTCTTCCGTGCCGCCTGTCGGGCCAGCAATACCTGTCGTTGCAATGGCGAAATCGCTTTTAAATAATTTACGACAACCACTAGCCATTTCTTGAGCAGTTTTAGAACTTACCGCACCATAATTTGCTAATGTGTCAGCACTCACGCCTAATAGTTGCTCTTTCAGTTGATTCGAATAGGTTATTACGCCGCCCAGATAATAGTCACTAGCACCAGATATTTCAGTAATTTGGTGGCCTAACTCACCACCAGTACAACTTTCGGCAGTAGCCAACGTGGCACTTTTATTACGTAGTAGTTTTCCTACAACAGAGGCAAAATTCTCATCATCATAACCATAAATATAGTCGCTAATAAGCACCTTTAAGGTCGCCAATTGAGTTTCTATTTGCCCTTGTAAAGTCACTTTATAATCGCCACGAGCCGAGAGACGCAAACGTACTTTCCCAGCATCAGGCAGATAAGCTAAACGGAAATTTTGTGGCAACGCCGCCTCCCAAGTCTCTAACAATTCTGATAAAAAGGACTCTCCAATGCCACACGTCAAAATGGTTTTATGTAAAATCGCTTCTACGCCTAAATAGCCCTGAAGCTTTGGCAACACATACTCACTCATCAACCATCGCATTTCGAAAGGAACACCAGGAAGTGACACAATAATTTTACCCTCACGTTCAAACCACATACCTGGAGCCGTTCCCACTTTATTCACCAATGGTTCGCAACCATCTGGCACTAAAGCCTGCATCTTATTAATTGCAGAGATTGGTAATCCACGCTTCGTAAAAAAATCAACCACATTGGCCAAAGACGGTTCGTGCATCACCAGCTGCATACCAAAATAGTCGCACAAAGCCATTTTTGTAATATCGTCTTTGGTAGGACCTAAACCTCCCGTGATAATAACAACGTCCGACTGCAATAAAGCTTCGGAGAGCGTGTTTGTAATGTCGTGAAAATCGTCGGCAATCGTTACAATGCGAGAAACATGAATATTGTTCGTTTCTAATTCAGCAGCAATCCACGACGCATTGGTATTTACAACCTGACCGATGAGCAATTCGTCACCAATAGTTATTATAGATGCATTCATTTTTTAATTTTGATTTTTTTGACACATTGAAACAGCTTAAAAAAACAGTATCTAACAAACTAAATTCTAATGACGATAGACTTGTTTTACACCTTTAATGCCACGTATTCTTTTGATCAATTGTTCCAATTGATGAACTTCTTTAACCATAACCGTAATATTTCCTTCGAATAATCCATCGTTAGAATCCACCGAAATAGAACGCATACTCATACCGTTTTCTTTAGTAATCACGGACGTTATATTGGTGATAATTCCAATATCGTCGTGACCAATGACACGAAGTGTAATTGGATATTCGTTGCCACTTACCTCGCCCGACCAACGAGCAGTGACAATACGATAACCAAATCGTTCAATCATTGAAGGGGCATTGGGACAATCTTTACGGTGAATTTTGATACCGCTATTAATGGTTACAAAACCAAAAACATCATCACCAAAAATGGGATTACAACATTTAGACAAGGTGTAATCAATGTTTTTCAAATTACGATCAATGACCAAAGCATCATCTTGTGCTGATATTTTCTGAAGTTCTGTCTCTTTAGAAAAACCATCTGCCGTGCGCAAAGGCACAGGTTCAGAAGAAGTTTCCTCTTCGAGTAATTTTTCGCGGAGCGAGAGCACATTTATTTTTCCTTTGTTGATAGCGACATAAAAATCGGTTAAGTTTTTATAACCCATTTTTTTCGATAAGCGGGTAATTTCGCCATCATTGGCATCCAATTTCCAATTTTTAAGACGACGCGTCAAAATCTCACGACCATCTTCTGCTTCCTTAAATTCTATCTCTTTGATGCACTGTTTTACTTTGGTACGCGCTTTAGAAGTGACCAAAAATTGCAACCAATCGATTTTAGGCGTTTGATTGGGCGATGTCAAAACGGAAATTTGATCTCCATTTTGCAACACATATTTGAACGAAACGTGTTTTTCATTAACAATCGCTCCCATGCAATGCGAACCAATATTCGAGTGAATGGCAAATGCAAAATCAAGCACTGTTGCACCTTTTCGCAAGCGATGTAAATCGCCTTTGGGGGTAAATACAAACACATCATCGTCGTACAGTTGCATCTTAAATTCATCGACAACTTCTTTATCCGAAGAATCGGAGGAGTTTTCAAGAATCTCGCGTAAGTTTTTCAGCCATTCATCCATTTTATCGGAATCACTCTTACCTCCTTTGTATTTCCAGTGAGCTGCCACACCTTTTTCCGCCACTTCATCCATGCGTTTAGTTCGTATTTGCACTTCCACCCATTTACCTTCATGTCCCATTACCGTAACGTGCAAACTCTCATATCCATTGGCTTTCGGAGCTGAAATCCAGTCGCGCAACCGATTTGTATTGTACGAATACATGTTGGTTACCACCGAAAATGCTTGCCAACACGCTGCTTTTTCTTTCTCTTCAGGAGCATCTATGATGATACGAATTGCAAACAAGTCGTATACTTTTTCAAACGGGACTTGCTGCTTCCGAATTTTTGTCCAAATGGAATGAATGGATTTAGTGCGACCTTTTATGCTAAACGTTAATCCTTGTGCCTCTAATTGCTCTTTGACTGGCTCTACAAATTGATTGATATAAATATCGCGAGAGCGTTTTGTTTCATTTAACTTTTGAGCTATTTCTTTGTAAATATCACGTGCCGTATATTTAAGCGACAAATCTTCCAATTCCGTTTTGATAGCATATAAACCCATGCGATGCGCCAAAGGAGCGTACAGCGATGACACTTCACTCGCTATTTTTTGCTGTTCGTCGTAGGTAAAAACGTCGAGTGAACGCATAACGTTCAGTCGCTCGATAATCATAATTAGAATAACACGTGC
>DATFIF010000077.1:0-8047 GCA_035270405.1 Paludibacteraceae bacterium
TTAAATATGGATTCAGAAGACGAAGGCGAATTGTATGTCGGTTGTGCTGGCGGAATTGATGCCAACATCACCTGGAATTTCAAAGGTTGTCCTGTTCCAGAAGATGATGTAGCGCTTAAAATTACTATTTCAGGACTCAAAGGTGGACACTCAGGTTTAGATATTGCCTTAGGACGTGCCAATGCAAATAAATTATTGTTCCGTTTCCTCAAAGAAGCCATCATGCGTTTTGAAGCGCGTTTGGCTCACGTCGAAGGTGGTAATATGCGTAATGCCATTCCGCGTGAAGCACATACAATTATTACCGTGCCAGCTGAGTCGCAAGAAGATATTGAAAAATTAGTGACGGAATATGCTGCTCTTTTCAACGAAGAGTACAAAGTAACTGAAAATGAAATTAAAATTGCGATAGAAGTTGTGTCACAACCTGACGAATTGATTCCAGAAGAGATTCAAGACGATTTTGTGAATGCAATCACTGGCTGTCCTAACGGAGTCTTCCGTTTTATTCCTGACATTCCTAATATCGTTGAAACTTCTACAAATTTATCGATTATTCAAGCTAATAGTAAACAAATTGAGGTGAAATGTTTATTACGTAGTTCCGTCGATAGCAAAAAAGAGGAGTTGGCATCGATGATGGAAAGCGTATTTACGTTAGCTGGTGCTAAAATAGAATTTACAGGCGCCTACTCTGGTTGGAATCCCAACTTGGCCTCACCGATACTCAAAACAATGTCAGAAGTTTACAACACGCAATTTGGAAAAATTCCAGAAATAAAAGTGATTCATGCTGGTTTAGAATGTGGGATATTAGGTGCTGCCGAACCACGTCTCGATATGATTTCGTTTGGACCAACTATTCGTCATCCGCACTCCCCTGACGAAAAAGTAAACATCCCAAGCGTACAAAAATTTTGGGATTTTCTAACAGCCACTTTGGAACAAATTCCTGTTAAATAAGTAGGATAAAAGAAGAGCGATAATCAATGATTATCGCTCTTCTTTTATGTAAAAAAGTCGCACTGCAATTTGTTGAGAAAATTCCTAATAGATAGGATTTAAGGAGTCAATATTCGCTGTAATCTGCCGTGATAAATCATACCCGAAGGCGCAGCCCGCCATTAAACACCAACTTACCTCGTTAAAAAATTGTTTGTAGAATTTTCCAATCTCAGTACAGTGCGACTCACTGTTTCTTAGGTCAAAGATAATACATTTAGAGCAAAAACACAACTATATTACTATTAAATATCTTCTAGGTAATGATAAAAAAATCCGATTAAATAATTAATCGGATTTTTTTGAATTGATATAACCTAATTACACACCTAAAGAGGCACGTACCGCTTCAACTTTAGCGTCTGCTTGAGCTTCTACAGTGTTGTAATCAGCACGCTTTGCAAGTGCTGCTTGTACTTCAATGTAAAATTTAATTTTTGGCTCAGTTCCAGAAGGACGTACCGAAACTTTTGTACCATCTTCTGTGAAATATTGCAATACATTTGATGAAGCTGGGAAATTCATTTTAGTCACATTTCCGGTAGCCACTTCTAACATTTCTTGCGATTTATAATCTTTAATACAAGCAACTTTAGATCCTGCAATCTCTTTTGGTGGATTTAGACG
This sequence comes from Paludibacteraceae bacterium, assembly GCA_035270405.1. Classification (GTDB taxonomy): domain Bacteria; phylum Bacteroidota; class Bacteroidia; order Bacteroidales; family Paludibacteraceae; genus W0P28-013. The sequence goes on from DATFIF010000077.1 coordinate 1,630, forward strand.
GAAATTTTTCATCATTGCTATAATTTCTTCTGCGCCAGTTTTCCCTTTGCGTACGACAGAAATACCCTTCTCTTTACTGTAGCCATATTCCAAATAGATATCTTGCAGCATTTCGAAAATGGTTTTACCATTATCTTTAGCCCAAGCCGCCATTTCAGCCATCAAAGCGCACGAAGCAACGGCATCTTTATCGCGAACGAAATCAGCAGGCATGTAGCCGTAACTCTCTTCGCCACCACCAATGTACTGCTTTTTACCTTCTAGCTCACGCACAACGGCTGCAATCCATTTAAAACCTGTGTAGCAATCGAATAATTCAACCTTATTGTTATCACAAATAGTTTTTACCAATTCAGAAGTTACAATGGTTTTTACCATATATTCGTTGCCTTTGAGTAAACCTAACTCTTTGCGACGACGAATGATATAATATGTATACATTAAAACGGTTTGGTTACCGTTCACAAGTATCCACTCACCTTTATCATTTTTTACAGCCATACCCATACGGTCAGCATCAGGGTCGGAAGCCATAACGATATCAGCATCAATTAATTTCGCTTTTTGAATTGCCATATCCAACGCTGCTGGCTCTTCAGGATTTGGCGAAGCCACTGTTGGGAAATTACCGCTGATAACAGTTTGCTCTTCAACTAACGTGACATTTTTGAAACCAACTTCTCGTAAACAACGTGGAATCAATGTGATACCTGTTCCATGAATCGGGGTATAAACAATTTTCAAATCGCTATGACGTTTGATAGCATCTGGCGATAATAAAATAGATTTTACATGTTCCAAATAGATGGTGTCGATATCTTCACCAATGGATTGGATTAAATCTTTATTGCCTTTAAATTTGATGGTGTCAACAGTTACTCGCTCCACTTCTGAAATGATATTCACATCGTGTGGCGCAATAATTTGTGCACCATCATCCCAATAGGCTTTATAACCATTGTATTCTTTAGGATTGTGACTGGCAGTCAAAACAATACCGCTTTGGCAACCTAAATGGCGAATAGCAAATGACAATTCTGGTGTGGGACGTAAATCTTCAAAAAGATATACTTTAATACCATTAGCAGAAAAAATATCAGCAGAAATTTCAGCAAACAAACGGCTATTGTTACGACAATCGTGTGCAATAGCGACGCTAATTTGTGGTAAATTGGCAAATTCACGTTTCAAATAGTTACTCAAACCTTGTGTGGCACCACCAACCGTGTAGATGTTCATACGATTGGAACCTGCGCCCATAATACCGCGTAAACCGCCAGTTCCAAATTCCAAATCTTTGTAAAAACTTTCAATCAATTCTGTTTTGTCTTCAGCATTCATCATACGACGAACTTCAGCTTTTGTCTCTTCGTTGTAATTTCCATCGAGCCATGCTTGGGCTTTGGACATCACCTGTTGCAATAATTCTTTGTTTTCCATAGTAATTTTATTATAAAGTATTAATATAAATAGGCTAATTGTATCATAACTTCACGTACACTTCTAGCAATTTCACATCACCTGTTGGCACCAATAACAGACTCATCATTTCAGCTGGAATCAACATGGTTTCACCATCAACTAACGTGATATAGTCACTGTCGTACTCGCACTTCAAATGACCTTCGAGTACGGTTAATAATACAAATGAGTCAATGGGTGCTAAATCATATTCTTGAGGTTTATCTAAAGTCATGATATTGGCAACAAAATAGTCGCAATCTACAACCTTAACAAGGTCATTGTGTAGGTCGGCAGCAACTATTTTATCATTTTTCCACTGTTCAAAATCGATCGCGTCAATGGCTAAATCGGTATGTAATTCGCGTAGTTTCCCATCCAAATCTAACCGGTTATAATCGTAAATACGATAGGTTAAATCTGATGTTTGTTGAATTTCTAACAGCACACAACCGGCTCCAATTGAATGTACACAACCAGCAGGAATAAAAAACAGATCACCTTTAGCAACGGGATGTTTTTGTAACACTTCTTCCAAACGATTTTCTTCCACCAAGTTCAAATAGGTGGTTTTATCCATTGGACAGCAAAAACCTGCTACCAAAAAAGCATCTGGTTCAGCATCAAGCACATACCACATTTCAGTCTTTCCAGACATAGTGTGACGTTCTGCTGCGATTGCATCGTTTGGATGCACCTGAATTGATAAATGTTGAGCCGAATCAATGAGCTTTACTAATAACGGAAATTGGCCGCCAAAGCGGTTATAAACCTCCTCGCCGACCAAATCTCCCATATAAACTTCCACTAATTCATTCAATGTATTACCAGCCAAAAAACCATTTTCAACTTCTGATTCAGAACCTTCTACGCCCGACACATCCCAAGTTTCACCAACGTGTGTTAGTTCACCAGCATCATGACGGTAATAACGGGACAACTTTTCGCCACCCCAAATTTTTGGTTTATGAATCGGTTTAAACTTAAGCGGATACAACATTATTTAAACAAATTAATTGACTTAATTACTCATTTTGAGCATATTAACTTCCATTTCAGACAAATGACGCCATTTGCCACGTGGCAAATTTTTCTTGGTCAAACCAGCAAAATAGACGCGGTCTAAGCGTGCCACTTTATAGCCTAAATGGTCTAACATGCGGCGCACAATACGATTACGGCCTGAATGGATTTCGATACCTATCTGTTTGAGATCTAATTCGTCGATGTAATCAGCTTCGTCCACATGAATTTCGCCATCTTCAAGTTCGAAGCCAGTTCGTAATTTCTCCAAATCTTCAGGAGAAATTTCACGATCAAGCACAGCGTGATAAATTTTCTTCTGGTTATATTTTGGATGCGTCATTTTTGACGTTAAATCACCATCATTCGTAATCAACAAAACACCTGTCGTGTGACGGTCAAGACGACCAACAGGATAAACGCGTTCGCTACAAGCATTTTTCACCAAATCAAGTACAGTCAATCGTGCTTGTGGATCATCGGCTGTGGTTACACAATCTTTTGGCTTATTAAGGAGCAGATAAACACGTTTTTCACTACGCACTAATTGGTCGTGAAATAAAATTTTATCGGTGGCTGGAATAACTTTAGCTCCAAGCTCCGTAATGGTTTGTCCATTCACACTCACCACACCCGCTTGAATAAACTCATCCGCTTCGCGACGAGAACAAAGTCCTGCGTTAGCCAAGAATTTATTTAAACGCATCGGTTGCGAATAATCTACAAACTGTTTTTTATATTCGATCTGTTTTTTTTGGCTGTATTTTGCGTTTGGATCATAATCTCCATCACGTTTTACGTAAGGCTTACGGAAACTTTCGCTTTTGTCGCCAAAGCTACGACCTTCACGACGGTCGCCACCAAAACTTGGACGATATCCTTCGGTACGACTACTTTGCGAACGATCAGAACCAAAACGAGGTTTGTCAGACGACGAACCGCCAAAACGTGGACGATCGCCATCACTTGATGAGCGATTTGGTCTGCTATCTTGTGAGCGGTCAGAGCTGTAACCACGACTACTTCCGCGGTCGCTACTGCTTGATGAACGATTGAACGACGGACGTTGACCATCGTTTCCAAAACGGGGTTTATCAGACGATGAACCGCCAAAACGTGGACGTTCAGAACGGTCTGAATTAGTGTTGCTTGGACGACGTTCGCCATAACTAATAGAACTACGATCATTTCCATACGTACGACGTTCAGGGCGTTGCTCTGAACTGGAACGACGATTCCCATCACGTTCCTCATTGTTAAAACGTGGCGCTGGACGACTCGATTCTCGCGAGAATCGCTCACCGTCATTAGCACGTTCTGAACTATTGTTTACACCATCACGGCTGGCACTTCCGGGTCTACTAACGTGGACACGCGGCCTTTTTTCATTTTCATTTCTCATTGTAAAATCTAATCTATTTTAATATTTTGCAAAGGTAAGAAAAAAGGTCGAAATTACACCATCTTAAAGGCAAAGAATTTTAGCATGTAATTTGTGAGCTAATGTGTTCCAAAATCAAAAAAAAAGCGTATCTTTGCACGCCTTATTTGATATGAAATATTTCATCTGAAAAAATAATTATAAACAATTAGTTATGAACGTTGTATTAAAAAACATTGACGCTGTAAACGCTGTCGTAACCATCGCTATTTCGAAAGACGACTACGCAGAAAAAGTAGAAAAAAAACTCAAAGAGTATCGTAAAAAAGCTAATATCCCCGGTTTTCGTCCAGGAATGACGCCGTTGAATTTAGTGAAAAAAATGTACGGTAAAGGCGTTTTAGCCGAAGAGGTAAACCAACTTATTTCAGACTCTCTTTACAACTATATTCGCGAAAATAATATCAATATTTTAGGAGAACCACTTCCAAACGAAACGGAACAAAAACCGCTTGATTTCGACACACAAGAAGATTTTGAAATTATATTTGATTTGGCTATCGCTCCAGAATTTGACGTTAATTTGACTGCAAAAGATAAAATTGTTTACTACGACATCACCGTAAATGAGCAAATGGTAAACGACCAAATCAAATCATATACAAGCCGTTTTGGTTCTTACGAACAAATGGACGAAGTAGCTGAAAATGACGTAATCAAAGGTCAATTATTGGAATTGAATGCTGATAAAAGCGTCAACGAGTCCGGCTTAAAAGTGGTTGATGCGGTATTGTCGCCTGTACATTTGAAAGATGCAAAAACAAAAAAATCTTTCGTTGGAGCCAAAAAAGGCGACGTCATCACGTTCAACCCACAAAAAGCGATGGAAAACGAAGCTGAAATCGCTTCATTCTTAAAAGTTTCAAAAGACGCAGTAAAAGATATCACAGCTGATTTCTCATTTGAAATACAACAAATCACACGTCACAAAGAGTCACCTATCGATCAATCATTGTTCGACAAAGTATTCGGCGAAGGCAAAGTAAAAGACGAAAAAGAGTTCCGTGCATTAATCGAACAAGGTATCCACGACTCATACGTGTCGGATAGCGATTATAAATTCGGTATTGATGCCAAAGAAGTTTTGGTGAAAAAATTAGATAAAGTGGTTTTCCCTGAAGCATTTTTGAAACGTTGGGTAGTGGCTGCTAACGAAAATTTAACCGCCGAAACAGTTGAAAATGATTTTGAACTCATGTTGAGCGATTTGAAATGGTATCTCATTAAAAATCAGATTGCTAAAACGAGCGAATGTAAGGTTGAAAAAGAAGATGTTGATGCATTCGCACGTAAAATGGCTAAAATTCAATTTGCGCAATACGGTATGTTAAACGTACCAGAAGATATTTTGGCGAATTATGCACAAGATATGTTGAAAAAAGAGGAGACAGTGAAAAACATGGTAGAAAAAGTGTTGGAAGAGAAAGTCTTGGAAGTTGTTAAGACGAGCGTTAAACTCGACAAAAAAGCGATTTCTTATGAAGATTTCAATAAAATGTTTGAATAATTCTACGGAATTGAAATATGACCAAAAGCACAAATTCCGTCCAAGGAGTTTGTGCTTTTTTAGTTGAACCACCACCGCTTAAAACCGCATAACAATGAAAACACAAATCACACTCGACGAGATGGAGTTCTACGCCTACCACGGCTATTACACTGAAGAACGCCAAATTGGCACCACTTTTTTGGTAAGCGTAACGCTCGATGTGGACTTTAGCGCTGCCGTAAGTTCCGACGAACTCACCGACACGCTCAACTACGAGCTGGTGTACAACGTGGTGCGCCACGAAATGGAAACGCCTTCCAAACTACTCGAACACGTAGCATACCGCCTACGTGAAGCACTCACTACACACTTCCCTACCGTAACGCACGCCACCGTAACCGTCACCAAACTCAACCCACCACTAGGCGGCAAAGTTAAAAGTGCTTCGGTAAAAATTGGATAAAAAAAACAAATTAGTGTAAGTTTTACATCAACAAATGTTGTATATTTGTGTTTCTCAAAAACGCGGCACAGATTTCTTACAAGCATTTATAAATGGTATAATACGTTACAAAACAATATAATTACCCCTCTTTGGCGCAAGTTTCATAACTTGTGCCAAAATAACCTAAAAATCATGATACTGTACTTGATTAATCAAAACAAAAAAAGGCCGCTTAATAAGCGACCTTTTTTTGTGGGCGTTGACGGATTCGAACCACCTACCCTCTTTTGAATTAAGAAAACGTGTATATTTGTTGCACACAGAACAGGTTATTGCCAATTTATTTTATAATTATTTAAAACATAAATAATTTGATAATTAATATATTACCTGCAAAATAATATAAGTTTAGCCAAGAATACACCAAAATAAAAATATGAAAAATATAACATCAACTATTTATTTCCCAGAAAGTTGACAAATATACTTGTTATAATCATTTTGTTGTGCAATTACACTTTCCCATAATTGCAGTAGTATCGTTTGATTATCATTAATC
>DATFIF010000078.1:0-2899 GCA_035270405.1 Paludibacteraceae bacterium
TCTTCTAAACCGACGATGTAAACGTGTTTAAATTCCAATCCTTTGGCAGCATGTACCGTCATCATCGTGATATGGTTTTGATTCTCTTCGCTGGTCAGGTCCTGATCGGTAAGTAAGGCCACTTCTGATAAAAAATCAACGAGTTTTAATTCTATGTCGCCAGCGTTTGCTTTTTCCTCGCAAAATTGGTTGATAGCGCTTAAAAGTTCTTGCACATTTTCTTTTCGACTCAAATTTTCAGGCGTACTGTCGATAGAAATATCACGCATAATTCCCGTTGCTAAAACTACTTGTTCTGCTACTACATAAGCATCTTTATCCTCGTTTAACGCAATAAATTGATCCATCAAACTGCTGAAATTTTGTAGTTTATTGACCATCCCTTTATTAACATCAAGCGTAAAATCCGCAAGGTTTTGAATGAGTTTTAATGGACTTATACTCTGTTCGTGCGCGGCTTTTAGAATTTTTTGTAAAGTTGTCTCTCCTACTCCTCGTATCGGATAATTGATGATACGTTTGAACGATTCTTCATCATTTGGATTGATAATCAGTCGTAAATAAGCTAAAATATCTTTCACCTCTTTACGTTGATAAAAAGAGACTCCTCCATAAATTTTATATGGAATCGCTCGTTTACGCAAAGCTTCTTCGAGTGTTCGCGATTGTGCATTGGTGCGGTACAAAATAGCGTAATCGCTGAAAGCATCTTTTGTTTCTTTAATGCTCTCGTGCATACTATTTGCCACTGTAAATGCCTCGTCGTAGTCGCTGTAAGCGGTTAAGACTTTAATTAATTTGCCGATATCACCGTCTGAGAAAACGTTTTTACGAATTTGATGTTCGTTTTTGCTGATGAGTGAGTTGGCAGCATTGACAATTGTTTGTGTAGAACGGTAGTTTTGTTCTAACTTGAACAGTTTACAGCCTTCATATTGACGCTGAAACAGGAGCATATTGTCGATATTAGCTCCTCGAAACGAATAGATACTTTGTGCATCGTCGCCAACCACACAAATACGTTGATGATGTGCTGCTAATTTACTAACAATCAAATGTTGTGCTCTATTTGTATCTTGATATTCGTCTACCAATATATAGCCAAATCGTGTTTGATATTTAGCTAAAATCTCAGGGTGTTTTTCAAAAAGTGTATTGGTGTAAATTAGCAAATCGTCAAAATCCATTGCATTCGAGTTGCGACAGCGTTGACAATAAAGTTGATACACTTCTAAAAAGCGGGGAGTTCGCGAATTCAAATCTGAGCGCATCGCCGAAGAGTCATTAGCATAATCAGTGGGCGAGACCAATTGGTTTTTTGCAAATGAAATGCGGCTTTGCAAATTGTTTGCTTTGTAAATTTTATCGTCGAGCTGCAACTCTTTGACCAGACTGCGAATTAAACTTTTCGAATCGCTCGAGTCGTAAATGGTGAAATCGGAAGTGAAGCCAATATGTTTAGATTCGTAGCGAAGAATTTTTGAAAAGATGGCATGAAAAGTACCGACCCATAGATATTTGGTGCTTTTTTCGCCAACGAGTTTGGAGATGCGACTTTTCATCTCTTTAGCCGCTTTATTTGTAAATGTGAGTGCGAGAATTTGTCCTGGATGCCAACCTTGTTGTAAGAGGTACGCTACTTTGTAAGTTAGCACGCGAGTTTTCCCCGAACCTGCACCAGCCACAATCACCGATGGACCATCCGTGTAAGTGACAGCATCATATTGATTTGAGTTTAGTAAGTTTCTCAAATCGGCACTATTATTTATGTGTAAATTCTCGGATTCAGGCATTTTTCAATAAAAATTAGCAACTCACAAAGGTACAAAAAGCATTTAATCTTTACAATTGATTTTCGTGGTTTATAAACATCTAATTTTACATGGAAGTGTCAAAACAATTTTGTAACTTTACGTCCCAATAAAGCTACTAATTTTAATTTTATATGTTATGAAAAGTATTAAAGGAACACAAACTGAAAAGAATTTAATGCAATCTTTTGCAGGCGAAAGTCAAGCACGTATGCGTTATACTTATTTCGCAAGTGCTGCTAAAAAAGAGGGTTTTGAACAAATTGCAGCTATTTTTATGGAAACTGCAGACCAAGAAAAAGAACATGCCAAACGCATGTTTAAATATTTGGAAGGTGGAATGGTTGAAGTTCATGCAAGTTTTCCTGCTGGTGTCATTGGTCGTACTCTCGACAATTTACAAGCTGCTGCTGCTGGCGAACACGAAGAGTGGTCACACGACTATCCTCATTTTGCAGATGTGGCAGATGAAGAGGGATTTCCTGCTATCGCAAAAATGTATCGTAACATAGCTATTGCTGAAAAAGCTCACGAAGAGCGTTACCTTGCTTTTGTGGCGAACATTGAAACGGCTTCCGTTTTTGCAAAAGAAGGTGAAGTTGTTTGGCAATGTCGTAATTGTGGTTACATCCACGTCGGAAAGTCGGCTCCAGAAATATGTCCAGCCTGTATACATCCTCAAGCGCATTTTGAAGTGAAAAAGGAAAATATGTAACTAGCACTTTCAGACACACGTACTTAAAAAAAAGGTCATCTTACGAGATGACCTTTTTCAGTGATACATAGCCGTTTGATTAATATTCAACGACAACAGTGGTGATTTCTTTGGCTGATTTGTGAGCTTGCAGCACCGAAACAGATTTGTTATCTAGATTTTTAATATCAAAAACACCTCTAATTTCGTGCGTGTGACCTCCTAAAATAAGATCGATATTGCGACTATTCACAGCCACAAGTGAGTCAGACATAATCTCTGGATCGGACGAATAACCAAGGTGTGAAAGAACAATCACAAAATCGCATTTTTCTTTGTTCTTCAAAATTTCAGCATAACGATTCGCTGCTTTTATCGGATCGGTGTATTTAAG